>NZ_JBHSNQ010000039.1:0-24567 GCF_042655065.1 Ureibacillus suwonensis | reverse complement strand
GACCGAACAATTAAGAGAGAATAGCCCTTGGCATTCAGTGAGTCATGATGAACACAGAAAACGTAGTACCTCACTTGAGGAAGGAAGCGGTGAATCCCGTGGGAGACCTCTTGGAGGGTGGAGTGACGACTGGCATAAAGAGAACAGCTATTCACGGAAGTTATGAAAACTTGCGTCAATTATCTTAATTGAACCGCCGTATACGGAACCGTATGTACGGTGGTGTGAGAGGACGGGAGTTAATCGCTCCCTCCTACTCGATTGCATCAAAAAAGGACACCTTTCTGATAAAATTTAAGTATCCTACCCCAAAAATTTTAATCGAAAGAAGTGTCCTTATGAAAGGTGAAGCATTGCATATGTTGCTTGTGGACTTGCGCAAAGTTTTTTAAGAACCTAATCAATTGAATTGTTGGGAAATTCATTTTTTGATTCTCAATTATTTTCTATAAAAAATTTTTGGGAATGAACGGAACGGGAATGAATTAAAATATAAAATATACATTTCCAAGTCATCGGGCAAATTTGCCGGGGCTGAAATTTTTGGGGCTCTAAAAAATTTTTTATGGCGCCGAATGATAAAAAAGTGGGGGAGGGTCTTCCCCACTCCAAACGGGTATGATATTTTTGTGATATTTTTTATGAATATTTGGTGGCCACATTTAACAAATAACCATTTTTTATCCATAAATGTAAGCCCTTTCTTTTTGAGTGAATTTACTGAATATTATATTATTTTATCGTGTAATCAATTTATTTGTTGTATAAATATTAGACGATTTATATAATTAAACATATCAGTGTCACATAATCATTTTTTTGTTGCTGCTGATGAAACGAGATAATGACCAAAGGAGGATAACGAGATGGTAAAAAGAAATCATGTATTTTTATTAATGTTGCTGATGGCGTTTGCTTTTGTATTGGCAGCCTGTGGAGCGGGAGACGAGAAATCTTCAGGTAATTCTGATAGTGGAGAATCCGGTTTGAAAGACAAAAAAATATTGGTGGGTACAGAAGCGACTTTCGCTCCTTTCGAATATATGGATGATAAAGGAAATATTGTAGGAATCGACAAAGATATTATTGATGCCATTTTCAATGAACTCGGCATGGATTATGAAATGCGCCATGTTGGTTGGGAAGCGGTATTCCAACAAGTGCAAAACGGCGAACTTGATATGGGTGCTTCCGGAATTACGATTACCAATGAACGGAAAGAAACTTTCGACTTTACTGAACCATATTTCGAAGCGACACAAGTGATTGTGGTTACGGAAGATTCACCGATTGAATCGGCGAAAGATTTAGAAGGTAAAAAAGTTTCTGTACAAATCAACTCTACAGGCCATCAGGCGGCGAAAAAGCTATTAGGCGAAACGAACCCAAATATTTTAGCGTATGAAAACCTTCCATTAGCCATCCAAGAAGTAATTAATGGAACGGCTCAAGCAGCAATTGGTGATAACGCGGTAGTTTATGAATATTTAAAAAATAATCCGAATGCAAAATTAAAAGTCATCGAAGACGATGCGTTTGAAAAAGAATATTATGGTTTAATGGTGAAAAAAGGCAACAAAGAATTGCTTGATTTACTAAATGAAGGCTTACAAAAAATCAAAGAAAACGGTAAGTTGGCAGAAATTACAGGACAAGAACTTGAATAACAGTTTAGGGGGTGTTTCAGATGGAAATCCTGGATTTTCGCTGGGATATAATCTGGAACTACCGTGATTATTTCATACGGGGTATTTGGGTAACGTTGGCATTGACACTTTGTGGGTTTTTCGGAGGATTCATCTTTGGAGTTTTTCTTGGTCTCGGGAAAAACTCCAAAAGAAAATGGCTTTATTGGCCATGTAAGTTGTATATCGATTTATTCCGTGGAACCCCCCTCCTTGTTCAAATATTTATTATTCACTTGGCGGTGATTCCATCCATTTTTGGACATTCACTCGGATTTATGGTTTCCGGTATCGCCGCGCTTATATTGAATTGCGCGGCCTATGTAGCCGAAATTATTCGTGCCGGGATTCAATCCATTGATAAAGGCCAAATGGAAGCGGCAAGGTCCCTCGGTTTAAATCAATTCCAAGCGATGCGGAAAGTGATTCTGCCCCAAGCCTTTCGCAGAATGATTCCCCCTCTTGGAAATGAATTTATTACTCTCTTAAAAGATTCATCCTTGGTGACGGTGATTGCCGCCAATGATATTTTGTATGCGGCGAAAGTCGTTTCGGGAACGTATTTCCGTTTCTGGGAGCCATATCTCGCTGCGGCGGCTCTTTATTTAATCCTGACATTTATTGTATCGAAAATTGTTTCATTTATCGAAAAACGGTTCAGCATCGAATACAATCCGCGCAAAAATAAAAATGACGAAGGGCGGGTTGTTGCATGATCAAAATCGAAAATCTCCATAAAAACTTCGGCAATTTGCATGTTTTGAACGGTATCGATTATGAAATTCACGAAAAAGAAGTCGTTTGTGTGATTGGTCCTTCCGGTTCCGGAAAAAGTACATTTTTACGCTGCATCAATCTTTTGGAAGAAATCTCGGATGGCGCAATTTATATCGACGGTGTGAAAGTGAATGATCCCAAAACGGATATCAACAAAATCCGTACAGAAGTGGGAATGGTGTTTCAACAATTCAACCTATTCCCGCATATGACCGTATTGGATAATATTACGATGGCTCCGATGCTCATCCGGAAAATGAACAAAAAAGAGGCGGAAGCATTGGCCTTTGAATTGCTTCAAAAAGTCGGGCTTCGTGAAAAAGCTCACAATTATCCTCAGCAATTGTCCGGCGGTCAACAGCAACGGGTGGCCATTGCAAGAGCCCTTGCGATGAAACCGAAAGTCATGCTGTTTGATGAACCGACGTCCGCCCTTGACCCGGAAATGGTCAATGAAGTGTTGGACGTTATCAAGCAACTGGCTATAGAAGGTATGACGATGGTTGTCGTAACCCATGAAATGGGGTTTGCCCGTGAAGTGGCTGATCGGGTCATCTTTATGGACGGTGGAGTCATTGTGGAAGAAGGACCACCGGAACAGGTTTTTGGAAACCCGAAACACGAACGGACAAAAGCATTTTTAAGCAAAGTTTTATAATCATGAAAAAAAGGACATCCCTTCACGCGAAGAGATGTCCTTTTCCTGTGGTTTAAAAGACGAAACTGAGCCGGGAGAGCCCTCCGCCTGATCAGTTCGGCATATCTTTTGCTTTTTCTGCTTGGCCGTACATATTTAACATTGTTTGCATATCTTGAGTTGAAAGCTGTGGAACTTGGTAATATCCTTTTTTGTTTTGGTAAAGGGACAATTCGTATGCCATTTCAATGCAGTTTGGAACGGAGTCTTGCAATACGCGGCGCACGACAGGGTTCGTCGCTTCCAAAGCGGCAGCCGTTTTTCCTGTTGCCAACACTTTATGCTGGCTTAACAAAAAGCTGGAGATGATGCCATCATCAATTTGGTTGGAAGCTGTGATCGGTTTTTTAGGCTGGGATGGCGTCAAGCCGTATTTTGAGTCATTGCCGATTTGCATGTTGTATTTGCGCGTAGGATGGCTTGGGTCTTGGCCGGTTTTAAAAGCTTCCAACGTGATATTGTATTCATCGAGCATAAATGCATATTGTCTGTCTAAAATATTGAGCAATTCAGGGTCTTGAACATGTGGACGCAAGATGACAAACGTGTTCAACGCACCAATGGAAGAACTTAATACTTCATGAACGTCTAATACCTCATGGGCGCCGTGATTCATGGACATGGGAATGTTTTCAGAAGTTCGTTGTTGGTTGATGAATTGATTTTCCATCGAATGTGTCTCCTCCTTTAATTTATTCTGTACACTCGTACATCACTATTTTGGCTACAAAATCATTTGATTATTCAAAACAGATTTGGGATAGTGAAAACAGAGAATGAAGAAAAGAGGGAGAAAATTGAAAGTTTGTTTCTTTAGCAGACCGAATTGTGCACTCTGTGAGGAAGGATTGACTATTTTAAAACTTGTCCAAGAAGATGCCGGTTTTGAAATCGAAATCATCAACATTGAAGAAGATGACGAAATCCATGAAAAATACATGCTGATGATTCCGGTTGTGGAGAAAGACGGAGAGATTATCCAGTACGGCCAATTAGATTACGTCACTTTATATGAAGCCTTCATGAATAAATCATAATTGATTTAGAAAATCATTATATTTGAATAAAAACATTTGTCACGGGAGAAGGGTTTATAAACGCTTGTTTTGAGGCAAAATGGTTGGAAAACGGCATAATGGAGGATACAGCAATGACAATTAAATTGGCGATTAATGGGTTTGGACGTATCGGACGTTTAGTGTTTCGCGAGGCGATGAAAACGGATCGTTTTGAAGTGGTTGCCGTCAATGATTTGGCGGATGCCAGCCAATTGGCCCATCTGTTAAAGTATGATTCCGTACATGGAATTTATGAAGCGGAAGTGCATCATGAAGAAAATGGGTTAATCGTTAATGGGAATCGAATACAAGTGCTTTCCGAGAAGGACCCTGAAAAATTGCCATGGGATAAATTGAATGTAGATATAGTTCTGGAATGCACAGGATTATTCCGCACGTTGGAGTCCGTTTCCAAACACTTGGCTGCCGGCGCGAAGAAAGCGATTTTATCCGCTCCCGGAAAAGGGGATATGCCCACTTTTGTGATGGGGGTCAATCATGATCAATATAATCCGAAACAGCATCATGTGGTATCCAATGCATCCTGCACAACGAATTGTTTGGCGCCGGTAGCGAAAGTGCTTGATGAAAAATTTGGGATTCTTCGCGGCTTGATGACCACGATCCATTCCTATACAAATGATCAACGGCTATTGGATTTGCCTCATAAAGATGCGAGACGATCCCGTGCAGCCAATCTTTCCATGATTCCAACCACAACCGGGGCGGCCACGGCCGTTGCCAAAGTATTGCCGCAACTAAGAGGAAAATTGGACGGCTTTGCCATGCGTGTGCCGACGCCAAATGTATCCTGTGTGGATTTGGTGGCGGAACTCAAAACGAATGTGACCGCCGATATGGTCAACGCCGCTTTTCAAGAAGCTGCCAATGGAGAATTGAAAGGCATTTTGGATTACAGCGATTTGCCTCTCGTTTCCATCGACTACAATGGAAATCCCCATTCAGCGATTGTTGACGGCCTTTCAACGATGGTATTGGATGAAAAGCTGATCAAAGTCGTTGCCTGGTATGATAATGAAGTGGGCTATTCCGCCCGGTTGCTCGAATTGGCTTCATTCATGGCGGAACAAGGGCTGGAGCAATAATCATTGTGTCATATTTTATTTTACAAATTATAAAAAGTGTAACATAATTATGATTTTCTGGTGAAAAAGTATAGCCTAAATAATGAGAACGATTTATAATAATGTAGGGTTAAAAGGAGTGGTGGAGGTAGCCCATCGCTTCTTCTTTTTTGCTAGTATAAAAACAGAAGTATGAATTTTTACAGAATATTGTCGCTGGGAAGAATGACGACGGTATAACATAGGAGGTTACTTCATGTTTCTGAAAAAAACGATGAACGATGTGGACGTACAAGGGAAGAGAGTTTTTGTACGTGTGGATTTTAACGTGCCGATGGAAAATGGTGTCGTGGTAGATGACACAAGAATCCGGGCAGCGATTCCGACAATCCAGCAATTATCGGAAAAAGGGGCAAAAGTGATTTTAGCTTCCCACTTGGGCCGTCCAAAAGGCGAAGTGAGAGATGATATGCGCTTGACAGCTGTTGGTGAACGTCTTTCCAAACTGATCAACAAACCGGTAAAAAAATTGGATGATTCAGTGGGCGCCGCAGTTGAAAAAGCTGTAAAAGAAATGAAAAATGGGGAAATCGTTTTACTTGAAAATGTCCGTTTCCATAAAGGTGAAGAAAAGAACGATGAGGAGTTGGCAAAACAATTTGCCAAATTGGCGGATTTATATGTGAACGACGCATTCGGTGCGGCTCATCGTGCGCACGCTTCTACGGAAGGGATTGCAAAATACATTCCGGCGGTGTCCGGTTTATTAATGGAAAAAGAATTGGAAGTATTGGGGAAAGCTTTGACAAATCCTGACCGTCCGTTCACAGCCATCATCGGCGGTGCAAAAGTGAAAGATAAAATCGGTGTCATTGAAAACCTGCTCGATAAAGTGGACAACTTGATTATCGGCGGCGGTCTTTCCTTTACATTCGTAAAAGCGCAAGGGTACGAAATTGGAAAATCTTTAGTAGAAGAGGATAAAATAGAATTAGCCCGCAACTTCATTGAAAAAGCGAAAGAAAAAGGCGTGAACTTGTATATGCCGATCGATGCGGTTGTGGCGAAAGAACTTTCTCCGGAAGCGGAAGCCAAAGTGGTGGACATTGATAAAATTCCGGCAGACTATATGGGACTTGACATTGGTCCAAAAACCGCTGATAAATATGCGGAAGTGATCAAAAATTCAAAATTGATCATTTGGAACGGACCAATGGGCGTGTTCGAAATCGACCAGTTCGCAAACGGAACAAGAAAAATTGCAGAAGCAATGGCTGAAACAGAAGGTTATACTATTATTGGAGGCGGCGATTCTGCTGCAGCGGTTGAAAAATTCGGTTTGGCGGACAAAATGGATCACATTTCGACGGGTGGAGGAGCTTCACTGGAGTTGATGGAAGGCAAAAACTTGCCTGGTATTGCGGCGTTGAACGACAAATAAGGAGAGAAATTGAATGCGTAAACCAATCATAGCTGCGAATTGGAAAATGTATAAAACGTTTGATGAAGCAGTGGATTTTGTGGAAGCAATCAAAGACAAAATCCCTTCTGCGGAAAAGGTCGATGCGGTTGTATGTGCCCCTGCTTTGTATCTGCCGACGTTGGTGGACTTGGCAAAAGATACAGAATTGGCAATCGGTGCACAAAACATGCATTATGAAGAAGAAGGGGCTTTTACAGGCGAAATCAGCCCGAAAATGCTCGAAGCGATTCAAGTGGACTATGTGATTATTGGGCATTCAGAACGCCGTGAATACTTCAATGAAACCGATGAAGCGGTGAACAAAAAAGTGAAAGCGGCTTTATCCCACGGAATTGTACCGATTGTTTGCTGTGGCGAAACATTGGAAGAACGGGAAGCCGGCCACACGGAAGAAAAAGTGGCGAATCAAGTGAAAGAAGCTTTAGCTGGATTAACGGAAGAAGAAGTGCAGCATATCGTGATCGCCTATGAACCAATTTGGGCAATTGGGACCGGGAAAACGGCTACTGCGGATGATGCGAATGCGGTCTGCGGCCATATCCGGAAAGTGGTGGAAGAACTATACGGAAAAGCGGCTGCTGAAAATATTCGCATTCAATATGGCGGCAGCGTAAAACCGGAAAATATTGAAGATTTATTGTCCAAAGAACAAATTGACGGCGCTCTTGTGGGCGGTGCTAGTTTACAAGTAGAATCTTATCTTAAATTATTGGAGGCGGGGGCAAATGCCTAGAAAGCCAGTTGCGTTAATCATTTTAGACGGCTTTGCATTACGTGATGAAGTTTTTGGAAATGCGGTTGCACAAAGTAAAAAACCGAATTTTGACCGTTATTGGGAAACCTATCCTCATGCGACACTCACTGCCTGTGGGGAAGCGGTCGGTCTTCCGGAAGGTCAAATGGGGAACTCTGAAGTAGGACATTTGAATATCGGTGCAGGACGCATTGTTTATCAAAGTTTGACACGAATCAATAAATCCATTCGTGAAGGACAATTTTTTGAAAACGAAAAATTGTTGGCGGCAATGGAGCATGTTAAGAAACACGGCTCCAAACTCCACATTATGGGATTATTATCTGACGGTGGGGTACATAGTCACTATAATCACTTATTTGCATTGTTGAAAATGGCGAAAGAAAACGGGCTTGACGAAGTGTATGTCCATGGATTTTTGGATGGACGCGACGTAGGTCCAAAAACAGCCCTTGGATATATCGAAGAAACAGAAAAACAAATGAAGGAAATCGGCGTAGGAAAATTCGCTTCCATTCATGGACGTTACTATGCAATGGACCGCGACAAACGTTGGAATCGGGTGGAACTCTCCTACAAAGCATTGGTGGATGGAGAAGGCAAAACGGCTCCAAACGCAAAAGCGGGTGTGGAAGAATCCTACAGCAACGATGTAACCGATGAATTCGTGATTCCATTTGTCATCATGGAAGATGGACAGCCGGTGGCAACGATCGATACAAACGATGCGGTGATTCATTTCAACTTCCGTCCGGACCGGGCAATCCAGCTTTCCATGGTCTTTACAAACGATAAATTTGATGCATTTACTTTATCCGATAAACACCCTCAAAACTTAAAATTCGTCACATTTACCGAATACAGCGATGAAGTATTTGCAGATGTGGTGTTTGAAAATGAAGATTTAGTGAATACAGTGGGGGAAGTGATCTCCAAACACGGCTTGACGCAACTCCGCATTGCGGAAACCGAAAAATATCCGCATGTGACGTATTTCATGAGCGGCGGCCGTGAAGAGAAATTCCCTGGCGAAGAAAGAATTTTGATTGCATCACCAAAAGTGGCCACTTATGACTTGAAACCGGAAATGAGCGCTTATGAAGTGACAGATGCGCTACTTGCTGAATTGGAAGCCGATAAATTCGATGCGATCATTTTAAACTTCGCCAATCCGGATATGGTGGGCCACAGCGGCATGCTTGAGCCGACAATCAAAGCGATTGAAGCGGTGGATGAATGCTTGGGCCGTGTTGTGGATAAAATTTTGGAACTTGGCGGAGCGGCCATCATCACAGCAGACCATGGCAATTCCGATGAAGTGCTGACTTTGGAAGGCAAACCAATGACGGCCCATACAACAAATCCAGTGCCGGTCATAGTGACAAAACAAGGAATTACATTGAGAGAAAATGGAATTTTAGCTGATTTGGCACCAACCATGTTAAAATTATTAAATATTGAACAGCCTGAAGAAATGACAGGACAACCACTATTCTAATAATGGAAAAAGCATCTTAAAAAAATTTAATATAGAGGAGAATGGATATGCCATTTATTACACAAGTATATGCACGCGAAGTATTGGACTCTCGCGGTAACCCAACAGTAGAAGTGGAAGTTTTCACTGAATCCGGTGCCTTTGGACGGGCCATCGTTCCATCCGGTGCATCCACTGGTGAATATGAAGCAGTGGAATTGCGCGATGGCGACAAATCCCGCTTCTTAGGCAAAGGGGTACTGAAAGCGGTAGAAAACGTCAATACCATCATTGCGGATGCATTGGAAGGCAACTATTCCGTGTTGGATCAAGTGGAAATCGATAACGCATTGATTGAACTTGACGGCACTGAAAATAAAGGCAAGCTTGGCGCCAACGCGATTTTAGGCGTTTCCCTTGCTTGCGCACATGCTGCAGCAAATTACTTGGATATTCCTTTATATCAATATCTTGGCGGCGTAAACGCAAAACAATTGCCTGTTCCAATGATGAACATTTTAAACGGCGGTGCACATGCGGATAACAACGTGGACATCCAAGAATTCATGATCATGCCTGTAGGAGCAGAATCTTTCCGTCATGCATTGCGCATGGGGGCAGAAATCTTCCATAATTTAAAAGCGGTATTGAAAGAAAAAGGCTACAACACAGCTGTTGGTGACGAAGGTGGTTTCGCGCCAAACTTAAAATCCAATGAAGAAGCGATCCAAGTGATTTTGGAAGCGATCGAACGCGCTGGATACAAACCAGGCGAAGAAGTGCGCCTTGCATTGGACGTTGCATCTTCTGAGCTATATAGCAAAGAAGATGGCAAATACCATCTTGCTGGTGAAGGCGTAGTAAAAACTTCTGAAGAAATGGTGGATTGGTACGAAGAATTAACTTCCAAATACCCAATCATTTCTATTGAAGACGGCTTGGATGAAAACGACTGGGAAGGCCATAAATTATTGACTGAGCGCATCGGCCATCGCGTGCAACTTGTAGGTGACGACTTGTTCGTAACAAATACAAAACGACTTGCCCGCGGTATCGAACAAGGTGTAGGCAATGCCATCTTAATTAAAGTGAACCAAATCGGTACATTAACTGAAACTCTTGATGCGATTGAAATGGCAAAACGCGCCGGCTACACAGCCATCATTTCCCATCGCTCCGGCGAATCTGAAGACTCAACAATTGCGGATATTGCCGTAGCCACAAACGCTGGCCAAATCAAAACAGGCGCTCCTTCCCGCACAGACCGCGTCGCAAAATACAACCAATTATTGCGCATTGAAGACCAACTCGGCTCAACTGCTCAATATCTTGGAATTAAGTCTTTCTATAATTTGAAATAATTGAAGATGCCCAATTCCCTACTCGTGGGGATTGGGCTTTATTTTTTGAGAAATCTTCAAGGGGAATTCGATAATGCAAAAATGAACTGCTGGGAAAGGAAGAAATCCGCCGAAATTCGAAGGAAATTCGCCATTTTGAATCAAGAATCCGCCAATGCGAAAAAATAGGTCACTGTGAAGTAAGAAATCCGCCAAAAATGAAGAGAAATCCGCCGCTCTGAATCAAAAATCCGCCAAAGCAAGGAAGAAATCCGCCATCGCGAAAAAATAAGCCACAAAGAGGGGAGAAACCCGCCAAAACTTGAGAGGAATCCGCCATACTAAGATAAAAATCCGCCAAAGCAAGGAAGAAATCCGCCATCGCGAAAAAATAAGCCACAAAGAGGGGAGAAACCCGCCAAAACTTGAGAGGAATCCGCCATACTAAGATAAAAATCCGTCAAAGCAAGGAAGAAATCCGCCAACGCGAAAAAATAAGCCACTGAGAGCGAAGAAATCCGCCAAAACCCGAGAGGAATCCGCCATACTAAGATAAAAATCCGCCAAAGCAAGGAAGAAATCCGCCAGTGAGAAAAAATAAGCCACAAAGAAGGGGGAAATCCGCCAAAACTTGAGAGGAATCCGCCATACTAATAAAAAAATCCGCCAAAGTAATGACTAAATCCGCCAGAGCGAAATAATAAGCCACAAAGAGGGAAGAAATTCGCCAAAACTCGAGAGGAATCCGCCATACTAAGATAAAAATCCGCCAAAGCAAGGAAGAAATCCGCCAACGCGAAAAAATAAGCAACTGAGAGCGAAGAAATCCTCCACAACAAGGGCTTAATAAAAAGAAAAGGGCATTTCTGAATTTAGAAATGCGCCTAAAAACAATTCACCTACTTAATAAATTGTCAGGAATTATATAATATCTCCCCCTGTTATTTCCGACCGCTACAAGATTAAGTCTGGTCAATATTTTTTGTGCAGCATCTCCGGAATCCACATTAAAAAACTCCCTAAACTCCCGATTCGTAATCCGCTCGCTAATCAATAACCGATAGTCATCCAGTGCCCGCAGCAACGCATCCCTGCTTTCAAATCCGCATTTAGGGCAAGTCCAAATCCCTCTGCCGTAAGTCATCGCCACAGCATAATTGCATTTCTCGCAAAGCACGCCTTTTCGAATGCGATCCACGCTGATATTCAAATCAAAATTGCGGGATACAGCCCGCGACAAAAGCTGCTTTGCCAACTTGTCCAATTGGCCCGTTGTGAGCTGACTTTCATGCCGAACCAAACATTTTTTAATGAACGATCGCAAACCGCTTGCATGAAAGATTGGTGGGGACTTTGGGACATTTCCGATAATGGTGGCGGGATTGGCCATGACAACCGCCTTCTCAATCGGCAAAGAGAACTTCCATTTCGATAAAATCCGATGAAACAATTCTTCATGGCGATGCAGCTGATCAAAAGGATTCGTCAAAGTATCTTCTGTACCTGTGGGACGGGTGCGGATCAATTGATGCTTCTGTTCGTCATAATCAATCCGCCCAGCAATGTTCTTAACCTCCAAAATCAACAGAAAGTGCTTTGTCAGCAATAAAGTGTCAATCTGATGCGAGAAGCCGAATTCATTTTCAATTTCATAATTAAAAAACAAAAAATGCTCGTTCAAATAGGGCATTTCAAACCATTCCCGGTCCACCCGATGCTCCCCTTCGTGCCCGAACTTCAGCCGGGTCAAGTAGTCTTGGAAGTAGGAAAAGTCCCGATCGTTGGAATCCAACCTGCGCAAAAGCGCTTCTAAAATCAGAATACTTTTCGGCGTTTTTCGATCCAGCAGAAGCAACTCTTCACCTCCTTCAGCCAAATAATAAAACAATTGATAAAGAATTGGAATATTTTACCTGAAAATAAAATTTTGAGCGGAAAATCGACCCGAAAATCAAAATTTAAAAACAACAACAGCACTTTTTGTAAAGGGAATGCAATAAATATGCGCCATTTTGCACAAAAATAAAAAAGGCGCAACCTCACAAGTTACGCCTTGATTTACTAGAATAAAAATCAATCACCCTGCGCCACTTTCCGCTTGCTTGCCCTCTTCGCCCAATACGTTGCCAAAATTGGGCCGGAAATATTGTGCCAGAAGCTGAAGATGGCGCTTGGCACGGCAGAAACCGGATCGAAATGGGTTGCTGCCAAACTTGCACCCAATCCGGAGTTTTGCATACCCACTTCGATGGCCACCGCCTTTTTATCTTCATAATCCAAGCGAAACACTTTCGCTGCCAAATAGCCGATTGCATAACCCAATCCGTTATGTAAAATGACGATCGCCAAAATCAATAAACCAGATTCGATAATTTTATCACGGCTACCGCTAACGACGGCTGCAACAATTAATACAATCGCAGTAACGGAAATTGTTGGCAAAATATCGATACTTTTTTCAACAACCGGTTTAAAGAAGATTTGCGCAAGAATCCCTAAAACAATCGGAATCAACACGACTTTTACCACTGAAAGGAACATGGCCATGAAAGAAACCGGCAGCCATTCGCTCGCCAAAAAGTAAATCAATGCAGGTGTCACGATTGGGGCAAGCAATGTGGTACAGGAAGTAATGGTTACGGATAACGCCGTATTCCCTTTTGCCAAGAACGTCATGACGTTTGATGCCGTTCCCCCTGGACAGCAACCGACCAAAATCACGCCAACCGCAATTTCAGGTGGAAGCTGGAAAAGTTTCGCCAAGACAAAAGCAAGGAAAGGCATGATGGTAAATTGTCCGATAATGCCGATGATAACCCCTTTAGGCTGCAATAAGACCAATTTAAAATCTTCCAATTTTAACGTCATCCCCATGCCGAACATGACAATTCCAAGCAATGTTGTGATCCATGGGGAAATCCAAGTGAAATATTCGGGAATCCACATGGCGAGACCCGCAGCCAATAATACCCATAATGCAAAGGTATCGCCTGCAAATTTCCCTATTTTTTGAAACGTGTTCATCCAAATCCCTCTCTTACTACCTAAAAATGTTGAGTGAAATATATTTTATGAAAATAGTAAAACAAAATCAATAAAATTCTAAAAAAACAGAACTTTTTGATTATATACAAGGAAGCATCCGGATAAAATAATATACATAAATAATATTTCATTTTTTTTACAAAGATTGTAACGGAAATGGGTTTTTGCTATACTAAAGGAAGTTATGGTTCAGGAGGTGGGACTATTGCATACTGTATTGTTGGTATTATTAATTCTTGTATCTCTTGCTTTAATCGCCGTGGTATTATTGCAATCTGGTAAAAGTGCAGGCTTATCAGGTGCCATCTCTGGTGGAGCTGAACAACTATTCGGTAAAACGAAAGCTAGAGGAATCGATTTGATTTTACATAGAACAACCATTGTTCTTGCGGTATTGTTTTTCATTTTAACATTGTTGGTTATCAAGTTTTAATGGATAAAATAAAAGTCTAACCAAGCATGGTTAGGCTTTTTCATTTATAATGGAGAGAGAAAATTTGTATATTCACGAAAATAATGGGCACAAAAATAAATGAAGGAATGTTGACATACAATTGTTGGAGGAACTTATGAAGAAAAAAGAGCTGCAACCATTCTTTTTCCCTGCAGGAAAGCGCGCGGTGCTCCTGCTTCACGGGTTTACCGGAAGTTCCGCGGATGTTCGGATGCTCGGCCGCTTTCTTGAAAAAAAAGGCTATACAAGTTATGCGCCCCATTACCGAGGCCATGGTGTACCGCCGGAAGAACTCATCAAAACAGGGCCGAAAGAATGGTGGGAAGATGTCGTTAAAGCTTATGAAACCTTGAAGGAAAAAGGATATGAGCAAATTGCGGTTGCCGGATTGTCCCTGGGAGGCGTTTTGTCATTAAAACTTGCCATGAACGTCCCTCTGAAAGGTGTCATTACGATGTGCTCCCCAATGACGATGAGAACGACGGACATGATGTTTAAAGGCGTCATCAAATATGCCAAAGAGTATAAAAAATATGAAGGGAAATCGGAACAGCAAATCACCGAAGAAATCGAAGCGATCCGCCAAAAGGGCATGCCGAGTTTGGCGGATTTGCAGCAGTTCGTCCAGGAAGTCAGAAACGATCTCGACTTAGTATATGCACCGATTCTTGTCATTCAATCAAGACATGATGAAATTATTGACCCGAATTCTGCTCATATTATCTATGAGAATGTGGAATCCTTGAATAAAAAACTGGTTTGGTTTGAAGAATCGGGACATGTCATTACTTTGGACAAAGAAAAACAACAATTGCATGAAGTGATTTACGAATTTTTGGAAAGCCTGGACTGGGAAGATCAGTGAAGGTTTGAATAAAGGAGGGATTGTGATGGCACAACATACTGAGCTTGAGCAAAGAATTTTAAATTTAATGAAGGAAGAAGATTATAAGCCGCTTAAAGTGGATGAACTGGAAGAGGTGCTCGGCATTGAAACGGCCGATGAATTCAAAGAATTGGTCAAAGCCCTTGTCCGCATGGAAGATCAGGGGTACATCGTGCGTTCCCGCTCGAACCGCTACGGCTTGCCGGAACGGATGAACCTGCTCCGGGGAAAATTTATCGGCCACTCAAAGGGCTTTGGATTTGTCACACCAGAGGAAGAAGGGTTGGATGACATTTTCATCCCGCCGCACGAAGTCAATGGCGCATTGAACGGGGACATCGTTTTAGTGCGCGTATTGAAAGAATCTTCCGGCGAGAAGCGGGAAGGCACCATCATCAAAGTGGTGGAGCGTTCCAAAACAACCTTTGTCGGCACATACCAGGCCAATCGCGGCTTCGGCTTTGTCGTGCCGGACGATAAACGGTTGAACATGGATATTTTCGTTGCCAAGGAAGATTCGCTGGGCGCTGTGGACGGCCATAAAGTGGTTGTGGAAGTGACGAACTGGCCGAGCGAAATCAAATCGGCAACAGGCGTCATCATCAAAATTTTAGGGCATAAAAACGATCCGGGTGTGGATATTTTATCCATCATTTATCAACATGATATCCCGCCGGAATTTCCGGAAGAGGTGCTGAAAGAAGCGGCAAAAGTGCCGGATGTGATTGCGGAAGAAGATTTGGTGGGACGCCGGGATTTACGAAATGAAACGATTGTGACGATTGACGGCGCAGATGCGAAAGACTTGGACGATGCGGTGACGGTGACGAAAAATGAAGATGGCACATATAAATTGGGTGTTCACATTGCCGATGTAAGTTACTATGTGAAGGAAGGATCTTTGCTCGATAAAGAAGCCTATAAACGCGGAACGAGCGTTTACTTGGCGGACCGCGTGATTCCAATGATCCCCCACCGGTTATCAAACGGAATATGCTCTTTGAATCCCCAAGTGGACCGCTTGACGATTTCCTGTGAAATGATTATCGACCAAAACGGGAACGTCATTGAGCATGAAATCTTCCCGAGCGTGATCCGGACAACGGAACGGATGACCTATTCCGATGTATATAAAATATTGGAAGAGGAAAACGAAGCGCTCATTGAACGCTATAAACCGCTTGTTCCGATGTTCAAGGAAATGAAGGAATTGGCCCTCATTTTGCGCAAAAAACGCATGAACCGCGGCGCCATCGATTTTGACTTTGAAGAAGCGAAAATCGTGGTGAATGAAGAAGGGTGGCCAATCGACGTGGTGCTAAGGGAGCGCACGATTGCCGAACGCATCATCGAGGAATTCATGCTTTGCGCCAATGAAACGGTGGCGGAACATTTCCATTGGATGGAAGTGCCATTCCTTTACCGTATCCACGAAGATCCGAAACCGGAAAAATTGCAACGCTTCTTTGAATTCATTACTAACTTTGGGTTGATTGTGAAAGGGACAGGAAATTCCGTCCATCCGAAAGCCTTGCAGGAAATTCTTGAATCCATTAAAGGGTTGCCGGAAGAGCCGGTCATCTCGACAATGCTCCTTCGTTCGTTGCAACAGGCGAGGTATTATCCGGAATCCATCGGCCACTTCGGGTTATCAACGGACTTTTATACCCATTTCACTTCGCCGATCCGCCGTTATCCGGACTTGATTGTGCACCGGTTGATCCGCACTTATTTATTTGAAGGCGATGTTTCGAAACAGACGATTTTCAAATGGGCGCAAGTGATGGATGAAATCGCCGACCATACGTCTGAATGTGAACGGAGAGCGGTGGATGCCGAACGGGATGTGGAATCGCTGAAGAAAGCCCAATACATGTCCGACAAAATCGGCGAAGAATTTGTGGGCATTGTTTCTTCTGTAACGAACTTCGGCATTTTCGTCGAGCTGCCGAATACAATCGAAGGGCTCGTCCACATTACGAATTTGACCGATGACTACTATCACTTCGATGAACGCCAGATGATCATGGTCGGGGAATATACCGGACGCATCTTCCGCATTGGGGATGAAGTGAAGGTCCGGGTTGCCAATGTGAATTTGGACGAATCCTCCATCGACTTTGAAATTGTGGATATGGTCAAATCCTTCCACAAAGTTCGAAGAGAGGCCCCGAAAGTGATCCAGGCGGAACGGAAGCAAAGAAAACGGAAAGATAAAGAGGAAGAAGAGCGCGGCAGAAAAGGCAAGAAGAAAGAGAAATTTTACGAAGGCGTCGCCAAAAAAGGGAAAAAGAAGAAAAGAAAGTAGTCGATGAATCGACAAACAGCTGTCGAAGAATTATACTAGAGGCTGTTGTGAAAATACTTTAAAATGGAAATAAAGTATTTCATGCAGCCTTTTATTGTGTGTTTAGAGAGGTGTAAAAGATGCCAAAAGGAACAGGAAAAGTCATTGCCCAAAACAAAAAAGCGACCCATGATTATTTTATTGAAAAGACTTTTGAAGCCGGCATGGTGTTGCAAGGAACCGAAATCAAATCCATCCGTGCTGGCCGCGTGCAATTGAAAGATTCCTTCGTATTAATCCGGAACGGGGAAGCGTGGATCCACAACATGCACATCAGCCCTTATGAACAGGGAAACCGCTTCAACCATGATCCATTAAGGGTGCGGAAACTGCTTCTACATAAAAAGGAAATTGCCGAACTGGCCGGTGCGGTAAAACGGGACGGCTATACGATTGTACCGCTGAAAATCTATATCAAAGACGGTTACGCGAAATTGTTGATCGGCCTCGGAAAAGGGAAGAAAAAATATGATAAACGCGCCGATGAGCGGAAGAAAGAAGCAAAACGCGAAATGGAACGCGCATTGAAATTGAAAAACCAATAGGATTGATTTACGTCTTAATCAAAAAAGTGATATTTATCAAAGGAATATACTAAAAACTTGTCCCGGATACTTGCAAATAGTTTAGGATTAAAGTATAATGATAATCGAAGACAGCCAGTTTGGACGTTCTCAAATGACCGTAGTCCTTTTGTAGTATACTATGAAGGGGACGTTACGGATTCGACAGGAATGGTTCAAGCTTGAGCTGCGCGTCGGAGGGCTCGTCTCCGTGATCAACGGCAGTTAAAAATAACTGGCAACAAACAATCTTACGCTTTAGCTGCTTAATTTGCTAAGGCACTCTAATCAGCCATCGCCCATGTGGCTGCATTAGGGTTCATCTTGAGTGGGCTACGGCGAGTGCCTTGCTTGGGGCACTGGCAAGAGACTCAACAAGCTAGCGTGCAGGACGCCTGTTTGTCGGCAGAATGCAACGCGAAATCCCAATAGACAAACTACACGCGTAGATGCTTAAGTGTTGGAGTTTCTGGACGCGGGTTCGACTCCCGCCGTCTCCATAAATCTTTTATCAATAAATTTTATAAAATTTTATAAAGTGTCAAAATCCTTTATATCAAGGATTTTGGCACTTTTTGATTGTAAAAAAGAAAACCCCCTGCTAGGCAGGGGGTTCCGTATAGCTTATAGTGAGGTATTAAAAAAGATCCCACTTGATGCTAAAATAAATTTTGGTTCGCCAACCAAATTTTAGTATCAAGGAGGGACCTATTATGTCTTTTGACATAAATAGTTTAGCACATACTAAATGGAATTGTAAGTATCACATTGTATTTGCACCAAAATATAGAAGAGAGATAATCTATGGAAAGATAAAGAAAGATATAGGACAAATATTAAGACAACTATGTGAAAGAAAAGGTGTAGAAATTATTGAAGCTATCGCATGTAAAGACCACATACATATGTTGGTTAGTATTCCACCGAAATTAAGTGTTTCATCATTCGTGGGATATTTAAAAGGAAAAAGTAGTTTAATGATATTCGATCGACATGCCCATTTAAAATATCGATATGGAAACAGAAAATTTTGGTGTAGAGGATTTTATGTGGATACGGTAGGCAGAAATAAAAAGGTAATAGAAGAATATATTCGAAATCAAATACAAGATGATATCATTGCGGATCAACTCAGTATGGAAGAATTTATTGATCCATTTACAGGTGAAGAGATAAAAAGAAAATCGAGTGTTTTTGTTAAGCTAAAAATGAGCCACCAACGCAATTGAAATGAGAGCCACTTTATATCAAAATAGTCCTAACTGTAAATAGTTAGGAGGATATAGAGGTGATTAGTTTGGAGAAAAAGCAATTAGTACTGATTGAGCACTATCAGCACAATATGAGCCAACGTCAAATTGCAGAAAAGCTCAAAATGTCTCGTAATACCGTAAAAAAATACATTGAGCAAGATCTAGCAGCTAGACAACAAGACACAAGGAATTTACCAATTACAGATAATTACGTTACGTCTCCAGCATATAAAAAGCGTAATGGAAAAAAGAGAGCTTTAACAAACACAGTGATGAAACGTATTCGCGAAATGATGAAACAGAACAAAAATAAGCGTGAAGTGAATATGCATAAGCAACAATTAAAGATTATTGATATACATGAAAAACTTTTAGACGAAGGTTTTAAAATTGGCTACACTACGGTTCGCAACTTCGTGAATCGTGAGGAAAAGAAGGAAAAAGAAGTCTTCATTCGTCAAGAACCAACAGCTGGTCGTGAAATTGAGTTTGATTGGGGAGAAGTAAAATTATTCATTGACGGTAAGCTAAGAAGTCTTTCAATGGCTGTATTTACGTTAGCCTATAGCAATGATCGTTATGCCCGACTCTATGAATCGGAAACAATGGTTTGTGTACAGGATGCACACGTAAAATGTATTGAAGCCTTGGGCTTCGTACCGAATGTTTTTACATACGACAATATGCGTACCGTCGTCAAAAACTTTATTGGTTACGACCGCTTTATTACCGACGGTATGAAAAGTTTATCTTTGCATTATCATTTTCAGATTCGACTTTGTCAGCCTCGTAAAGGCAATGAAAAAGGCCACGTAGAGCGAAGTGTAGAATATATACGCCGGAAAGCATTTGCGCACCGTGATACGTTTACTTCTTTAGAAGAGGCACAGGAATATTTAGTTTCGATCATCGAAAAATTAAATCAACGTCCTCATTATTTGAAGGAGAAAACACATCATGAATTGATGTTGGAAGAAAAAGCTGAACGTGCTGGTAGCTTAACAGCTGCACCATTCGATCCGGCAGAATTAATAGAACTACGTGTGGACAAATATAGTACTGTTACCTATCGGCACAACCGATATTCTGTACCTGAGGGGCATGTAGGAGAATATATTAAGTTAAAAGCTCGTGCTGAGGAAGTGCTTCTGTTTAGTGAAGGTGAATGTATCGCAAAGCATAAACGAAGCTGGCAAGTGCATGTCTGGGTGATGAATATTTACCACTATTTAAACACGCTACAAAAGAAAAAAGGTGCCTTAGCCCAAAGTGAATGTTTGAGCCAAGCACCAAAACAAATAAAAAATATCTACCAACGTTATTATATCGGAAATGAAAAAGATTTTCTAGAGCTGCTTGTTTATACCAAAGAACGAGATTGCCTAGCAAGAGTATTAGAAGTCATTACTGAACTAGAAAAGAACCCTTTGGTTCAACTAACAACTGAAAAAATCATTTTCTTAGCAGAACAATCAGCGGAAGTACGTACTGTTCTAACTGGCCAAGATGATGTCGCCAGCCAATCCTTAGATAATCTCTCTTCATTAGCAGCGTTATTTCATTCTAAAGGAACAGGAGTGGTTCATTAATGGCCAAGCAAAAAGAAATGATTGATATGTGCAAAGAATTACGTTTACCAAGTATTCGTTCTTTACTTGAACAGGAAGTCTTACTTGAACAATATACATCGCCAGCTGAGTTTCTTTATTTCGCTTTAAAACAAGAAATGGAGGATCGTTACGTACGAGCAAAAGCTAACCGAATTCGATTAGCCAATTTTCCAGAGAAAAAACTGTTAGAAGAATTAGATGTAGAGGCACTGCCGCAAAATGCGGCGGTCCGCCTTCCTCATTTGAAAGAGCTAAAGTTTATTCAGGACAAGCAGAATGTGTTATTAATTGGCTCACCTGGTACTGGTAAAACCCATCTTGCGATTGGATTAGGAATCGAGGCCTGTTTAGCAGGCTATAAAGTGTATTTCACGAGTGTAGCCTCACTTGTGAATCAATTAAAGGAAAGCCGTTCCGCAAGAACGTTACGGCTCGTTTGAATTGAAATTTGAAAAGTATGATTTAGTCATCATTGACGAACTTGGCTACATTTCGTTCGATAAAGAAGGAGCAGAGCTTCTGTTTACGCACTTATCGTTACGTGCCGGTCGAGCAGCAACGATTATTACAAGTAACCTCACATTTGAACGTTGGGAAGAGGTCTTCCATGATCCAGTTTTAACCTCAGCGTTAACCGATCGACTCACGCATCGTGCACACATCATTAACATGATTGGTGGATCTTACCGAATTTTAGAAACGAAAGAATGGATGGAACAGAGCAACTTTTAGTGGCTCACATTTTAATTAACAATTGGCTCAAATTTAACTTGCGAAATACAAATATCTATGACAACTCCAATTAAGAAAAATAAACAAATGAAATGACTATTTTACAAAATTATGAATAAGTGGTAATAGATATACAATTCACTAGAAAATTTCTTATAATATAAATGACGTGTGGCTAGAACTTTCGCTTGTGTTTCGCAAGTGTTGACAAAAATGTTGGGGTAATTTAGCTGATCCCGCATTTAATAGCTATTGCTATTCAGATGTTGTTCAGACTGTTTGCATCGCATAATGAGTAGCCACACGTTTATTAATGGAGGAGTTAAATATGGGAGAACTTTATAAAATATCTACAAGAAAAGATCTTGTAAAATTTTTGGGAATTCCCGAGAAACTGCTTACATACGTATTATATGTAAAAAAAGTAGATAGTTTTTATACAACTTTTGAAATACCAAAAAAAAATGGTGGAGTTCGTAAAATAAGTGCCCCGTCAGAACAACTAAAACAAATTCAAAAAATATTAGCAAATAAATTGTACGAGCATAGAGAAAAAAAGCGTACAACTAATATTTCGCATGGTTTTGAAAAAGGTAGATGTATTAAAACAAACGCAAAAATTCATCGAAACAAAAGATATGTATTGAATATAGATATAGAAAACTTTTTTGAAAGTATACATTTTGGTCGTGTAAGGGGTTTTTTTAATAAAAATAAAAGTTTTTCTTTACCCATTGAAGTTGCAACGGTAATTGCACAAATAGCTTGTTATAATGGAAAATTACCTCAAGGTGCTCCAACTTCACCAATCATTTCAAATTTGATATGTGAAATACTTGATTATAGATTATTTAAAATCGCTAAAAAGTATAGGCTAAACTATACACGTTACGCTGACGATTTAACATTTTCTACAAACGACAAAAAATTCCTAGAGTCGCAAACAACATTTTATGAAGAGGTATCAAAAGAAATTGAACAAGCTGGGTTTAAAATTAATAAACAAAAAGTAAGGATGCAATATAAGGATTCCAGACAAGTTGTAACTGGACTTGTAGTTAATGAAAAAATTAATGTACCTAGTACCTATTATAAAGAAACTAGGGCGATGGCTCATCATCTCTATAAGTACGGAAGGTTTGAAATTAATGGGGAAGAGGCAACACCTAATCAATTGGAAGGAAGATTTTCTTTTTTAAATCATTTAACATGTTACAATAACAATTTAGACAATGAAAAACATGGTTATAAATTTAATAATTTAAATTCGAGAGAACGTGAATACCAAAAGTTTTTATTTTATAAACTTTTTTTTGCACATCCTAAACCATTAATTGTAACAGAAGGTAAAACTGATATAGTTTATTTAAAAGCTGCTTTAAAAAAGTTATATAAAGAATATCCCCAATTAGTTTCAAAAAATGATGATGGATCATTTGATTACAAGATATCTTTTCTAAAAAGAGCTGAAAAAAAGAAAAATACTAATAAGAAAAAAACAATTAATAAGTTAGAATATTTTCTTGGAATTGTTCATGATGGGGCTGATACTGTAAAAAATTTATATAATTTCTTCCATTCTGAGAAAAAAGAACGTGAAGATGTATCCCCTAATTATTTTGAATATTTTAAAAAGACATGCAATCATAAACCTTATAATCCAATAATTTTTTTGTTCGATAATGAAATTCAGAGTAGGAAAAGGAAACCTATTAGTAAATTTATTAGCCATGTAAAACTTGATAATAAAAAGAAGGAAAAGTTAAAAAGCGAAAATATGGTTAAATTAGAGGCTGATAATTTATATATTTTAACAAATCCCCTTGTTAAAGGGATGTCCGAATGCGAAATAGAAGATTTATTTGATGATGGTACCTTAAATCATAAAATTAATGGGAAGAGTTTCACTAAAGAGGATAAGTATGATAAACAAAAATTTTATGGTAAGGAAATATTTTCTAAATATATCTTAAAGAACTATATTAATATAGATTTCGATGGGTTTAGACCGTTATTAGACAACCTAGTAAAAATAATAGAAGAGTACAAGGAAGAGTGTCCAATTGAAGAATTGCAGCAATCTTTAATTCAATAAAATGTAATTTTAAAAAAGTGACTATTATATTAGTCACTTTTTTGTTAAAATGCTACAACTGTTAAAGCCGATGATAAAATCCCCAATATAGCCGGAATAAAATTCCCCACTTACAATAGAACCATAGTGTCAATGAGAGGAGCTATGGTTCGTGATTACGAGAGGGGAATTTTTTATGATCAAAGAGATGTATGAAAGGGGAATGAGTATTTCCGATATTGCGAGGGAGTTGGGGATTGATCGGAAAACCGTTCGAAAATATATTCTCTCCCCCAATCCCCCTTCCAAATCTAAGCGAAAACAAAGAAAAAGCAAGTTAGATCCATTTAAAGAGTATCTTCAAAAACGAATGTTAGAGGATGGGGTGTTCAATAGCGAAAAGTTATTTTTCGAAATTCGACAACAGGGCTATACAGGAGGAAAGACGATTTTAAAGGACTATATAAAACCTTTCCGAGAGACGGCGAAAAAGAAATACACTGTTCGTTATGAAACGCTTCNAAGTGACTTCCTCCTTATGGATTTTTGTGGTTTGGTCACTTCAAAATTCTACAAATAAGGGGTGAAGTCCTTTTTTATGCTTTAGAAAACCTTATGACTCTTGGGTTGAAAAATGTGCAAAATGCTCAATATAAAAATTACAGTCAATTTACATTCAATTTATAGTCCCCTACATTCATTCTTTTTATTCACATAAAGACATTTTAATATATCCACAAATATATATACGTATATTAAATTGTAAACGCTAAACTAGAATCAACAGTTTTCCACAAATAGAACTCAACAGAATTCCCCAAATAAGATTAAACAGTTTCCCCACCATCAATCACTTTCAAATATACTGTTACTAGTCTATTGAAAGTGAGGAATTAGGAGTGAACAGATTTATGCTTTACATCGAGATTCATCGTTTATACAAAGAGGGATTCTCCAAGAGTGCTATTGCAAGAAAACTAAATATTTCAAGAAATAGAGTGATAGATTATTTGAATATGAGTACTGATGAGTTTGAAGAATTTTTAAGTACATTACGTACAAGAGAAAAGAAACTAGACCCTTATCATGATCAAATTCTAGGGTGGTTGAAGGAACATCCTGATTTAACTGCTGCACAAGTTTATGATTGGTTGGAAGAAAAGTTAGGTTTCAGGGAAGTCGCTGAGAACACTGTACGAAATTATTTAAACGAAATGAGGGATTACTATCGGATTCCAAAGGTAAAG
>NZ_JBHSNQ010000038.1:0-67838 GCF_042655065.1 Ureibacillus suwonensis | reverse complement strand
ACGGAAATACACGGCCAACAAAGATCAACTGACCAAAAATAATGGAGAGAAATGGAAAAAGGAGAATTTGAGTTGGCTCAAATTCTCCTTTTTCCTATTTTGAAGCTAGTTTTGTCCCAGCCTCTTTATTCATTTTGAAACTTGTCCTCCTGGAAAACGTATAACAACTAGGAGTGATTAGAAATGGATACACAATTTACCGAAGAACTTCAGAACAATTACAACCGGGCCGTCAATTATTTTGGAAATCAATTTAAAGTAAGCGCGGTTATTTCCCTTGCCAGCAAGTATACCCTTGAAAAAAGGGAATTCAGCGGGGTGGCGCTGCAAAAAATCGTCGACCAAATGGCGGAATACTCAAAAAAGGCTTTGTCCATCCAAAAAAATTCGCCGATTCCCTATTACATAGCCGCCCGGTTTTTGGGGCAAGATTTGGAAGCATGCTTTGAAAATTTATTGCAAAGGGATGGGGCGTTAAAAGAAGCCGGGTTTCATAACTCCCCTTTCCGGTTGGCGGGTGCGATGATGCTGGATGAAGATATTCATCTTCACGCAAAACGGGCAAAAACGTTATATGTTGAAATGCACCGTAAACAATTCATTTTAACGTCCAAAGAAGATGTACCTTATGCAGTTTTATTATCAAAAGTAAATGAACCCCCTCAATTACAAGTAGAAACAATGGTGCAATATTACAAAGCTTTAAGAAAACAAGGGTTTCTGTTGGGCAATTCCCTTCAATCCCTTGCGCAAATTTTAACAATGTACAGCGCCGATTATAACGAAACGCTTCTCCAGTATGTGGCAGAGCTGCGGCATTCATTGAATCATAGAGGCATCAAAGTAAAACCGATACACTATCCGTATTTGGGGATTTTAGCGTTAAATGCAACAGATAATGAAAAAATAGATGAAATAGCGGAATGGCAGAAAGCTTTATTGGAATTAAAAATATTCCGCATGGCAAAGGAATTGGCACTAATTGTCGCCATCCAAAAAATCATGAGAGAGCTGGTTGAGGTGCAAAATATGGTCGATATGAAAGAGCTTTTTATTGAAGATTTAATTGATGTTATGGAAATTACGCTGGATGTTGTGGATATTATTTTTTTGCCTGGAATTGATTTGTTGGATTTCTTCCGTTGATTCACTCAAAAATTGTTGGGAGTGATAAAATGGAAATAAATCATAATGGAGGTGTAGGAGATGAAAGAAACAAAATTATGGATTAACGGTCAATGGGAGGAAGCGAAAGAAACCTATGACTTAACGGCTCCTTATACTGGCGAAGTGATTGCCAAAGTGGCAAAGGCTTCTGTACAAGATGTGGAACGGGCCATCCAGGGAGCTCATGAGGCTTTCCAAACGTTTAAAAAAACATCTGCGTATGAAAGAGCGGAAATCTTATATAAAGTTGTGGACATCATGAAGAAAAGAAAACAAGAATTTGCAGAAATTCTTGCCAATGAAGCTGGAAAGCCGATTACCGCCGGACTTGCTGAATTGGACCGTACGATTGCCACTTATCAGTTTTCGGCAGAGGCGGCAAAAAATGTTTTTGGCGAAACCGTGCCGATGGATGCAGCTCCGGGTGGAAAAAATCGCCTCGGCTTTACAAAACGTATCCCTCTAGGAGTTGTTTCGGCCATTACGCCATTTAACTTTCCGTTCAATCTCGTTGCCCATAAATTGGGGCCAGCCTTTGCAGTCGGAAATACGGTTGTTTTAAAACCGGCCACTCAAACACCGTTAAGCGCATTGGCGATGGCGGAAATTTTTAAAGAAGCCGGTCTTCCTGATGGCGCATTGCAAATCGTGACCGGCTCAGGCGGAGAATTGAGCGATGTGCTAGTGACCCATCCTTTTGTGAAAAAAGTGACGTTCACTGGCAGTGGCGCGGTTGGAATGAAAATCAAAGAAAAAGTGGGCTTAAGAAAAGTGACATTAGAATTGGGTTCCAATGCGGCGGTTATCATCGAACCGAGCACGCCGATCGAAAAAATCGTCCCTCGCACGGTGAGCGGCGCATTCGGCTTTTCCGGACAAGTATGCATTTCGCTGCAACGAATTTATGTTCATGAATCCATTTACGATCAATTTACAGAGGCTTTTGTGAAAGAAACGAAAAAATTGAAACTGGGAGATCCGTTTGACCCGACGACGGATTTAAGCGCCATGATTCATCCGAAAGAAGTCGAGCGCATCAAAGCATGGATAGAAGAAGCGAAAGCGCAAGGGGCGGAAGTGGCGACAGGTGCGGAATTCACTGAACGCACGATGACTCCAACCGTGATGGTGAACGTGAAACCGGATATGAAAATCATGTGCTTGGAAACCTTTGCGCCGATTGTTTCCATCGTCCCTTACAAAACATTGGATGAAGCGATTCAATATGTCAATGCCTCCGATTTAGGTTTAAATGCGGGAATATATACTAACGTTCTTACAGATGCTTTAAAAGCGGCGGATGAATTGGAAGCGGGGGCGGTTGTCATTAATGATATCCCGACATTCCGCATAGATAATATGCCATATGGCGGTGTGAAAAATAGCGGATATGGGCGGGAAGGTATTAAATATGCCATTGAAGAAATGACGGATTTGAAATTTATAACGATTAAAACAGACCTGTAAAAAAAGTTGCAATGCTCATCTGTATGAAATTAATATTATGTTTGCATAATAATCGCAATGTATTGGAATAGTATACAATGAATTGGAGGACATACAAATGAGCAATGCATATCCAATGAGCCAGTCACGTACGGTTCAGAACCGACTCGTATTACCTCCTGATGCGAATCAATATGGTTCCATTTTCGGAGGAAAGATCTTGGCGTATATTGATGAAATAGCGGCACTTTCTTGCATGAAACATTGTAAGAAAGAAGTGGTAACCGCTTCATTTGATTCCGTCGATTTCGTTTCTCCCGCTTATGTGGGGGATATGTTGGAGTTGGAAGCCATCGTCACTTCCACAGGAAGGACATCCATGGAAGTGTATGTGCGTGTCTTGTCCCGCAACATCAAAACCGGAGAGGAAAAATTGACAACAGAATCTTTTGTAACGATGGTGGCCATTGATGAAGAAGGGAAACCGACGCCGGTTCCGGAAGTTTATCCGGAGACGGTGGAAGAAGAGAGATTACACAAAGCCGGATTAGAAAGACAAAAGTTGAGGAAGGAAAAAAGAAAAAAATTAAAAGAGGTTGCCCTCTTAAAATAAATATTGAAGCTGTCCGGAAATATTTTTCCAGACAGCTTCGGTTTTTATAAGCAGGTTGAAGTTCTTTTATCCATTAATTCGAAAAATCGTGAACCGCTTTAATTAAAGTATCCGAAGATTTGGCTATAAGAGAAGTGCTTTCCACCAGGTTTGCAATATTATTGGAAATTTGTTCAATATCTTTGGAAGTGGAAGCATACTGATTGCGGATTCCCGACACTTTCTTGGCAATTTGTTCAAAGGATTCCGCCAAATGCTCCTGGGTTTCCACACTTAGTTTCACTTGTTCATCCACGTTATTTACACTGGATGTCATTTCAGAAATATTCGCTTCCATTTCTTTTATTAATGTAGAAACGCTTTGCACGGCTTTCTTCGTTTCTTCCGCAAGCTTTCGCACTTCTTCCGCTACAACGGCAAACCCTTTCCCGTGTTCGCCTGCACGGGCGGCTTCAATGGAAGCGTTTAAAGCGAGCAAGTTTGTCTGATCGGCAATGCCAGTCACCAAATTGACAATTTCAGAAATTTTTTGGGAAGACGAACGTAAGTGAATCATGGAATCTTCCAATAAATTGACACTGTTTAAAATCATATTCATCAAGTCTGTTTGTTTCGCCAATTGGGATTTACCCTGATTTGATTTTTCTTCTGTATCCGCAACATAATCCAAACCTTGCGATGTGGATGAAGCAATATTTTGAGATTGCTCTGAAATGATTTGGATGGATGTCGTCGTTTCTTGATTCATCACATTCAGTTCTTGGGCGATTTGTTGAATGGATGCGATCAGAGATTGTTTTATTTTGTCATTTTCTTTGCGGACCCGTTCTTGTTCTTTTTCATAGGCTTCAATTACGAGCTGCTGTTCCAAATTGATAATCTTTGAGAAGGCATTGGTTGCGCGCAATGCTTCTTCATTCGAAAGATTCAATTCTTAGATGAACTGTGCAAAAGAAGAATTCAGAGATTGGAATGATGAAAGATACCATTTTGACATCAGTCCAATCTTGATATGCGCAAGAGCAATCCTAGTCCGGTTTTCGATATATTTTTTATCAATCTGCCCTTCGAAAATGTCATTTATATGTTTGGTGAGCGTTATTTTTAATCGGTCCATTGTTGAATATCGATTGATAAGATCAACGAGTTGGCGATTAATCGAAATGTTATCGTAAAAAGTATTCACCATTTTTGGAATATAGTTTTTAATGAGAGGTTTTAACTGGCGCAGGATAGCCAAATCATTTTTGGTCAATTGAATTGTTTCAATTTGCTTAGCTATGCCGGGATACTCGGAAACCTCGATTAATACATCGTGAACATATGTTTCAAGATCAAAAAACCGTTCCTCCATTGACTTGCCGTCTTTACTGAATGGCACAAACTTCATATGTATCCCCCACTCTAATCATTTTTTATTAAAATCATTCTTGCAAACTCAATACCTGAATTTGTATTTTCCTTGGATACGTTGTAAAATACGATTAGTTTATGTATTTAAAAGTAAGCGCAAAGGATGTTTGTCAAGATGAACCAGCGAAGGCTTGCATATATCATAGTTTCAATGGTGACAGTGGCAGTATTTGCTGCCCTGATGTTGAATCATATGTTTGAAGAAGTACCAAAGAACCATAAAATATTGATTATCATCAGTGCTACCCTATTTTCGGGTCTTTTTGCCCGCTTTCTATTCCCTACAGAACATCCTGATTATGTAGATCCGAAAAATGTGGATGGACAAAAAAAGGATAAGTAAAGCCGCTCATATGGGCAGGCTTTTTTCTTTTTTCAAATAATAGCATACAACATTGAAATTTCTAAAGAACTTTTTGTCTATTAATTGAAAACAATGGAAAAAATAAGTGGTGAATTAAGCAATAAATTTAAAAAAATTTCAAGAAGTTGAAACTATTAAAAGAATCATCCGTATATGTATATAGCAAGTAATTAATAAATATAAACAAAAAGAAACGGGAGTTGACAAATATATGGAAGAAAAGTGGGCGAAAATAATCATACATGCAAGTGCGTTTTTTGCTCCGGTTTTAGTGCCAATTTTATTTTTCTTAATCAGCAGTGATGAAAGTGTGAAGCGGCTTTCCGTCCAAGCGTTGTTATTCCAATTCGTCATGTGGGTATTGATTGGCATATCGACGGTGTTAAGTTTCGTATTGATTGGCATTCCATTCTTAATCATTTTCGGCATTATGACAATTGTTGTTCCAATTATCGGTATTATCAATGCCCTTCAGGAGAACGATTGGAACTATCCTTTTGTAGGCCGTTGGGTGTAATCGGCAGGACCTTTTCATGACCCTGCATCTTTAAGCAAAGATGAATATATTAGATAAAAATCGGCAAAACGTAAAGTAATACGTATTGTCGATTTTTTTAACCTCCATTTTGTCGAGGGTTTTTATTTGCACATGAGCGAAAAAGGAAATATAATAAAGTCAAAGAAAGTCAAAGTCAAAAAAGCGAGGTGAATTGTAAAAAAAATGAAAAATATTTCCGACTTGATTGAAGGGTATTTAAAAAGGGTTATCGAATTAGATGGTAAAGGACATATTGAAATCAAACGCAGCGAATTGGCCGATAAATTCCAGTGTGTTCCCTCGCAAATTAATTATGTAATCAATACACGATTCACGGTGGAAAAAGGCTACCTTGTTGAAAGTAAACGGGGTGGCGGTGGATATATCCGGATTTTCCGTGTGAAACCGAGCTCAAAAGTTGAGTTGATAGATCATTTAATAAAGCAAATCGAAAAAGGCGCCACCCAAAATATGGCGGAAGATATCATTTATCGCTTGCTGGAAGAAGAAATGATCAATGAAAGAGAAGCAACATTGATGCTCGCAGCCGTCAATCGGGATACATTAAAGCTGCAACTACCAACTCGCGATGAATTGAGGTCGGCGATTTTAAAAGCGATGTTATTAACTTTAAAATATGAAAAATGAAGAGGTGGTAGGTCATGCTTTGTGAACACTGTAAGCAACGGAAAGCAACGGTTACAGTCACACAAATCATCAATGGACATAAAAGCGAGAAACATTATTGCGAAGTATGTGCCGCACAATTTCATCCATTCAGCCTGGATTTTCCCAAAGAAGAACAATTCCCGATCCATCAATTGCTTTCGAACTGGTTCGGCATGCCTCTCTGGAAAAACGATTTGCAGGAAAGAACTGTTCAGCCTTCCGTGCAAACGGTCGCATGCCCCGCTTGTGGATTTACTTTCCGCAAGTTTTTAAACGAAGGAAAATTAGGCTGCCCGCAATGTTATGAAACCTTTAGCGAAAAACTTCCTCAAGTACTTGAAAAATTCCAGGCCGGAACGAAACATACAGGAAAAAGACCAGGACAAAAAGTGGATAACAACCGCATTTTGAAAAAACAGATCGAACATGCCCGTGAGCAGCTGCAATTGGCGATCCAAGACGAACGTTTTGAGGATGCGGCAAAATTCAGGGATGAAATCAAGGAATTGGAACGTAAGCTGGAAATGGGAGGTGTGGATACACCATGAATCTTGAATATTTCTTAAAAGCGGAGGCGCCAAGTTGGATGGGAACTGATGGTGCGGAAGATGACATTGTGATTTCCACACGCATCCGGTTGGCAAGAAATTTGGAGGGTTTCCGTTTTCCGATCATCTTTTCAGATGAAGAAGCGAAAACAATCGATCAAATGGTGACGCAGGCGTTTTACCAATTGAAAGATAACAATCATGATTTTTCCCATTTCACAATACAGGAAATGCCTGTACTGCAACGCCAAGTGCTCGTGGAAAAACATCTGATCAGTCCAATGCTTGCAAAAAGGGAAAAGTTTGCATCCGTCATCATTTCGCAGGATGAAGCCATCAGCGTCATGGTCAACGAAGAAGACCATTTAAGAATCCAATGCTTATCCCCTGGACTTAAGCTCATGGAAACTTATGAAATGGCAAATAAATTGGATAGTCAACTTGAAAAATTATTGCCGTTTGCTTTCCATAATGAATTCGGCTATTTAACAAGCTGCCCAACCAATGTAGGTACAGGGATGAGAGCATCCGTCATGATGCATTTGCCTGGACTTTCCATGACGAAACAGATCAAAGCATTGACCCAAATGCTTGCCCGCTTTGGCATGGTCGTGCGAGGCATCTACGGTGAAGGCAGCGAAAACTTGGGAAACATGTATCAAATTTCAAATCAAGTGACTCTCGGCAAGTCGGAAGATGAAATTGTCGATGATTTGCAAACAGTCGTGACACAAATTATTGAACAGGAACGAAACGCAAGACAAACTCTTTTGGCACAATCCAGAGTCGCTTTGGAAGACCGCATTCACCGGGCTTATGGAACTTTGAAACATGCGCGGATCATGACAAGCGAAGAAGCGGCGACATGTTTATCCAATGTCCGGTTAGGTGTTGATTTAGGAATCATTAAAGATGTTTCAAAGCATATTTTAAATGAGTGTACGATTCTTATTCAACCGGGGTTTGTACAACAATATGCAGGCACTACCTTGGAACCGGCTGAACGGGATGTATATAGAGCAAAACTGATACGCGAAAAATTAAACAGTGGTAATTCAAAACCTAGAGGAAAAGGAGAGGAAAGATATGATGTTTAATCGATTCACTCAACGCGCCCAAAAAGTGTTGCAGTTGGCACAAGAAGAAGCGATCCGTTGGAAACATGAATCCATCGGCACAGAGCACATCTTGCTTGGGCTTATCCGGGAAGGCGGAGGCATCGCAGCAAAAGCTTTGGAAGCCATCGATGTAACGCCGGAAATGATTGAACGGGGCATCGAAGAATTAGTCGGAAAAGGAACGAAAGATGTAGGGCCAATTGTTCACTATACACCTAGAGCGAAAAAAGTCATTGAACTCGCCGTTGATGAATCGCGGAAATTGGGCCATGCTTACATCGGCACAGAACATATCCTGCTTGCATTGATTCGCGAAGGCGAAGGTGTTGCCGCGAGAGTGCTTGCAAACGCTGGTGTGAGTCTCAATAAAGCCCGCCAACAAGTTCTATTGCTTTTGGGCAACAATGATGTTTCCCAAAACGCCAATCCGACTCAAACAGTCAGCACACCAACGCTGGACAGCTTAGCCCGGGATTTGACTGCTATTGCCCGTGAAGGCGGCCTTGATCCAGTGATTGGACGAAGCAAAGAGATCACACGTGTGATCGAAGTGCTTTCACGCCGTACAAAAAACAACCCTGTGTTGATTGGTGAACCGGGTGTAGGTAAGACAGCCATTGCAGAAGGACTTGCCCAGCAAATCGTCAATAACGAAGTGCCTGAAACATTGCGTGATAAACGCGTGATGACGCTTGATATGGGTACGGTTGTAGCAGGTACAAAATATCGTGGTGAATTCGAAGACCGCTTGAAAAAAGTGATGGATGAAATTCGCCAAGCAGGTAACATCATTCTGTTCATCGACGAATTGCACACATTGATTGGAGCAGGTGGTGCGGAAGGTGCGATTGACGCTTCCAACATTTTAAAACCGGCCCTTGCCCGCGGAGAATTGCAATGCATTGGTGCCACAACATTGGATGAATATCGAAAATACATTGAAAAAGATGCCGCTTTGGAACGCCGTTTCCAACCAATTCAAGTCGATGAACCGACAGTGGAAGAAACAATCCAGATCATCAAAGGTTTGCGTGACCGTTATGAAGCGCATCACCGTGTAAAAATTACAGATGAAGCGATTGAAGCGGCGGCAAAATTATCCGATCGTTACATTTCAGACCGTTTCTTGCCGGACAAAGCCATTGACTTGATTGATGAAGCGGGATCAAAAGTGCGTTTACGCTCATTCACAGTGCCACCAAATCTAAAAGCTCTCGAAGATAAATTGGAACATGTGCGCAATGAGAAAAACGCAGCCGTTTCAAGCCAGGAGTTTGAAAAAGCGGCAGCATTGCGCGATACAGAACAAAAAATTAAAGAAGAACTCGAGCAATTGAAAAAATCATGGAAAGAAAAACAAGGCAAAGAAGAATCCAAAGTGACAGTGGAAGATATTGCCGAAGTCGTTTCCATGTGGACGGGAATTCCGGTAAACAAAATTGCTCAAGAAGAGTCTGAAAAACTGCTTAACTTGGAAGAAGAATTGCATAAACGCGTTGTCGGCCAACATGAAGCGGTTGAGGCAATCTCCAGAGCGATCCGCCGTGCACGTGCAGGACTTAAAGATCCAAAACGTCCAATTGGTACATTCATCTTCTTAGGGCCAACTGGCGTAGGGAAAACAGAACTTGCAAAAGCATTGGCAGAAGTGATGTTTGGAGATGAAGATGCAATGATCCGCATCGACATGTCCGAATATATGGAAAAACACTCCACTTCCCGCCTTGTTGGTTCACCTCCAGGATATGTAGGATTTGAAGAAGGCGGCCAATTAACGGAAAAAGTGCGCCGAAAACCATACTCTGTCGTGCTTTTGGACGAAATTGAAAAAGCCCATCCAGATGTATTCAATATCTTATTGCAAGTGCTCGATGATGGACGCTTAACGGATTCAAAAGGACGCACAGTGGATTTCCGCAACACGGTTGTTATTATGACATCCAACATCGGTGCGGAAGCCTTAAAATATCAAAAAAGCTTAGGATTCGGCGTAGGAGAAAAAGACAGCAAATATAAAGATATGAAATCTACTATGATGGAAGAATTGAAAAAAGCCTTCCGTCCAGAGTTCCTAAACCGTATTGATGAAATCATTGTGTTCAAACCGTTGGAAAAAGATCAATTAAAACAAATCGTATCCTTGATGGCAAAATCTTTGGTGAAACGATTAAAAGATCAGGATATCGATTTGGAATTAACGGATGCCGCTTTAGAGAAAATCGCGGAAGAAGGATACGATCCTCAATACGGTGCCCGTCCAATCCGCCGTGCTTTACAGAAAAATGTTGAGGACCGTTTATCCGAAGAGTTGTTGAAAGGCACTATTTCGAAAAATAGCAAAGTCGTCTTTGACTACGTGGATGGCGCGTTTGTCGTAAGAGAAAAAGATACTGTTGAAAGTGCATAAAATTTTATAAACGAAGCTGTCCGCAAGCCAACTGCGATTGACTTGCGGCACAGCTTATTTTAATACATATGAAAATCAATAATAATGACATTTGGTGCAGATGTTAAGCCGTCTTTGTTATCATCGCCGTACTAATAAGAATAATAGGAGGAACCAATGGCCAAAAAGAAAACAAAATTTTGCTGTCAAAGCTGCGGCTATGAATCGCCGAAATGGTTGGGAAGATGCCCTGGATGCGGGGAATGGAACAGCTTTGTGGAAGAAATAGAAGTCATTTCAAAATCCCGTGGAGTGTTTCAGCATTCAGAAGCCTCCAGTCAGAAAGCCGTACCGATTGTCAGCATTGAAACGCAGGAAGAACAAAGATTTGAAACGAGCATGGTGGAACTGAACCGGGTACTTGGGGGCGGCATTGTGCCAGGTTCTCTTGTGCTCATTGGCGGAGACCCGGGAATCGGAAAATCCACCCTTCTTATGCAGCTATCGGCGGATTTATCCAACAGGGGACATCGCGTGCTTTACGTATCCGGGGAAGAATCGCTGAAACAAACGAGACTCCGGGCATCAAGACTCGGCGTACAATCAAAGGAATTATTCATCTATGCGGAAACGGATCTGGAACTGATTCGTCATAGTATTGAGGAAGTACAACCCCGGTTTATCATTGTGGACTCCATCCAAACGGTTCATCATCCGGAAGTCACAAGCGCTCCCGGCAGCGTATCCCAGGTGAGAGAATGTACTTCGGAGCTTATGAGAATCGCAAAAACGAAGGGCATCGCAACTTTCCTGGTCGGGCATGTAACGAAAGAAGGGCAAATTGCAGGTCCGAGAATATTGGAGCATATGGTGGATACGGTTCTTTACTTTGAAGGGGAGAGACATCACACGTACCGGATTTTAAGAAGCCATAAGAACCGATTTGGCTCCACAAATGAAATTGCCATTTTCGAGATGATTCACTCCGGTTTAAAAGAAGTATTAAATCCTTCTGAACTCTTTTTGGAAGAACGTTCACAAGGTGCTGCAGGCTCTACGGTGGTGGCTTCCATGGAAGGGACAAGGCCGATTTTGGTTGAAATCCAATCGTTGGTAACGCCGACAAGTTTCAACTATCCAAAACGGATGGCGACAGGCGTGGATCAAAACCGGGTTCAATTATTGATGGCCGTTTTGGAAAAAAGAATGGGAATGCTTTTGCAAGCCCAAGACGCATACGTGAAAGTGGCAGGCGGGGTAAAATTGGATGAACCGGCCATTGACTTGGCTGTTCTTACATCGATTGTTTCCAGTTACAAAAATCAGCCTGTGAATGTCACGGATGTGTTCATTGGGGAAGTGGGGCTTACTGGAGAAGTAAGACGGGTATCCCGTATAGAGCAGCGGGTTTATGAAGCTGCAAGACTTGGTTTTAAACGTGTATTCATCCCGGCTTCCAATCTGGGAGGATGGGAAAATCCAAAAGAAATTGAAGTGATCGGTGTTCAAACAATCAATGAAGCGGTGAAACTTTGTTTTGGCAATTGAGGGAATTTTACCATGTTTTGAGAAAAATGGGCATTTTTTCTTCAGGAATTGGAAAAAAATAAAGAAGAAGTTGATTTAATTTGCGAAAAAAAGGTAAAAAAGTCCAAAAAATGCGATGAAGCGTTCTTACAAATCGCAAAGGATTCATGAACCATGTATAATTATCAGTAAGATAATATATCAGAAAAAAGGAGGTGGCAGGATGCTGAAGAGAATCATTCAAATTGCGTTTCTGTTTATTGGTGGTGCTTTGGGTTTTGTCTTTTTACCGCCATTATACGAAATTATTAATTTATCATCTAGTCCATGGTTAAATAATCCATACACATCGGTAGCAATAGGGGCGTTATTGTTATTTCTTCTTTCGTTTTCATTATCAGACTATTGCGTGAAATTTATCAACTGGATGGAAGAGGTGCTTTTTAAAATTCCGGCAGCGGACTTATTCTTTGGTACTCTAGGGTTGATTATCGGTTTAATTGTAGCATATTTTGTGGGATTTGCGATTGAACGAATTAACATTCCGGTTATTACCGATTTCTTGCCGATTATTTTATCCATCATTCTGGGATATTTGGGATTTAGAGTCGGCTTTAAAAAAAGGGACGAACTTTCACAACTATTTACAAAATCAGGAGTCGGTGCGAAAAAGAAAGCCGGAGAAGCCGGCCAGCCCGGATCTGAAAAAACGTTATATAAACTGCTGGATACAAGCGTTATCATCGACGGCCGCATTGCGGATATTGCGACTACAGGATTTATTGAAGGGGTATTGGTGGTGCCGCAATTCGTTTTGACGGAATTGCAGCATATTGCGGATTCCAGCGATACGTTGAAACGCACCCGTGGACGCCGGGGGCTTGATATGTTGAAAAAATTGCAGGACGGAAAATCGGTAAATGTGATTATTTCAGAAGAGGACTTTGATGATATCCAAGAAGTTGATTTAAAATTAGTGCGGCTGGCGAAAAAAATGGGCGCGAAAATTTTAACGAACGATTTTAATTTAAATAAAGTGTGCGAACTTCATCATGTACAAGTATTGAATATCAATGAACTGGCAAACGCGGTGAAACCTGTTGTCATCCCCGGGGAAGATATGCAGGTTGTTGTCATCAAAGATGGAAAGGAACAAAATCAAGGAGTCGCCTATTTGGACGATGGCACAATGATTGTTGTTGAAGGTGGCCGTAATTATATCGGCCAAGCAATAACGGTTACGGTGACAAGCGTATTGCAAACATCCGCCGGTCGCATGATTTTTGCAAAACCGAAAGACGAACAAGTAGCATAAAAACACGCAACAATTGTAGGAGTTGAGCTTGTGGGTTATGAAGTGGTGTTGCCGGCAGCCGGCAGCGGAAAACGGATGGGGGCAGGAAAAAACAAATTATTTTTGCCATTGGCCAATAAGCCGATTTTGATCCATACTCTCGAAGTCTTTGAAAAGGATCCAAAATGCACAGGGATCTACTTGGCGGTTAAGCCGGAAGAAAGAGAATATATTCAAAACTTATTGAATGAATACGGTATTACTAAGGTAAAGGGGTTGCCGAATGGAGGGGAAGAACGCCAACATTCCGTTCATGCATGTTTAAAAGTCATGAAGGATGTGGAAATCGTTCTTGTCCATGATGCCGCAAGACCCTTTATACTTCAGTCGGTGATTGACCGTTTAGTGGAAACGGCTTATGAAAAAGGGGCTGCCATTGCGGGAGTCCGCGCAAAGGATACGATGAAAAAAGTGCGGGACGGCATCATCGTTGAAACGGTGGAGCGGGATGACTTATGGGCCATCCAGACGCCGCAAGCTTTCCGTTTCGAACTGTTGCTTCATGCAGAGGATGTCGCAGAAAAAGTGGGTTTTTTAGGAACGGACGAAGCGATGCTTGTGGAACGTCTCGGCTATGAAATTCACATCGTCGAAAGCAGCTATGAAAATATTAAAATTACCACAAAAGAGGACTTGGTCTTTGGTGAAGCGATATTAAGAAACCGGCAGCTGAAAACCTCACAAATCTGATCGATTCGTGAGGTCTTTTCTTGTTTAATGATCTAAAAGGATTGTTTGGGAAAAATGCTTACAATCCATACAAATGGGAAATATGTTAATATATGAAGTGGTCATTTGGATTCAGATATTATAGTAAAGGATGGTGAACGCTGCATAATAGACAGAAAGCGTCTAGTACATGCAGCTGATATATGTTTCGGGTTGGACAAGGATTTGACGTTCATGCATTTCAAGAAGGGCGTCCGCTGATTATCGGCGGTATAGAAATCCCCCATACAAAAGGGCTTTTAGGGCATTCCGATGCAGATGTACTATTACACGCGATTACAGATGCGGCCCTTGGAGCGATTGGTGAAGGGGATATCGGCCGCCATTTTCCGGACACAGATCCGCAATATAAAGATGCGGACTCAGCAAAATTATTGGAATATATCTGGAAAATCGTTGAGGAAAAAGGGTATGTTCTTGGAAATGTGGACTGTACGATTATGGCACAAAGACCAAAGATGGCTCCGTATATTGAACAAATGAAAAACCGGATCGCTCAATTATTACATGCGGAACCTTCCCAAGTGAACGTGAAAGCGACGACAACGGAAAAACTGGGTTTTGTTGGACGGGAAGAAGGCATTGCAGCGCTTGCGACCATTTTATTGATCAAAAAACAGTAGTACTTACATGTAAGGAAAAATCATTACGTTTCAGAAATGACAAAATTTCTTTCCTACCATCAACTTTTCAATGCTGCACTGGAGTGGTAAAATGTACAAAAGTCGAGGGAAGCATTGGAAATAGTAAGATTTTAGCAATGTAATAACGAAAAACACAGTTTGTCAACTGCACAACTTAGGAGGAAAATAAGATGGCAAAAGAAGTTCGTGTTCGGTATGCACCAAGTCCTACCGGTCATTTACATATCGGTGGAGCACGCACAGCGTTATTCAACTATTTATTTGCAAAACATTACAACGGAACATTTGTTGTGCGCATTGAGGATACGGATATAGAGCGCAATGTAGAAGGCGGTGAAGCATCCCAGCTTGACAATTTGAGATGGTTGGGCATTATTCCTGATGAATCCGTTGATATTGGTGGACCTTATGCACCTTACCGCCAAACAGAGAGATTGGATATTTATAAAAAACATGCGGAAGAGTTGTTGGAACGCGGTTTGGCTTATAAATGCTTCTGTACGCCCGAAGAATTGGAAGCTTCAAGGGAAGCGCAAAGAGCAAAAGGTATTGCGGCTCCAACATATGACGGTAAATGCCGCCATTTGACGAAAGAAGAAATCGCGGAAAAAGAAGCGCAAGGAATTCCATATACAATCCGCTTCAAAGTGCCTGAAAATGTCACTTATAAATTCAATGATATGGTGCGCGGAGAAGTATCGTTTGAATCAAAAGATATCGGCGATTGGGTCATTATGAAAGCGAACGGAATCCCTACCTATAACTTTGCGGTTGTACTTGATGATCATTATATGGATATCACGCATGTATTCCGTGGCGAAGAGCATTTATCAAACACACCGAAACAAATGATGATTTTTGATGCGTTCGGTTGGGAATATCCGGAATTTGGCCATTTGACGATCATTGTGAATGAAAATCATAAGAAATTATCAAAACGTGACGAATCCATTATTCAATTCATCTCTCAATATAAAGAGCTGGGATATTTGCCTGAAGCGATGTTCAACTTCTTCGCATTGCTCGGTTGGTCTCCGGAAGGGGAAGAAGAAATCTTTACGAAAGAACAGCTTATTGAAATGTTTGATGAGAAACGTTTATCCAAATCACCTTCCATGTTTGACCGGAATAAACTAACATGGATGAATAACCAATACATCAAAAAATTGACTTTGGAAGAAGTGGTGGAACTGGCGCTTCCTCACTTGCAAAAAGCGGGGCTGCTTCCTGAAGAGTTGAATGAAGAACAAAAAGAATGGGCGACAAAATTGATCGGCTTGTATCATAATCAAATGAGCTATGGCGCAGAGATTGTGGAACTATCAAGCCTATTCTTTAAAGACGAAGTGGAATATGATGAAGAAGCGCAAGAGGTATTAGGTTGGGAGCACATCAAAGAAGTGGTTTCATCATTCAAACAGCAATTGGAGTCCTTGGAAACATTCGATGCCCCTTCCATTAAAGCGGCGCTTAAAGCGGTGCAAAAAGAGACAGGATATAAAGGGAAAAACTTGTTTATGCCAATCCGGGTGGTGACAACCGGCCAAACTCATGGACCGGACTTGGCTAGTACGATTGAGTTGGTTGGTAAAGAAAAAGTGTTGGCCCGTTTAGAAAAATTGGCAAACTAAGATGTTCTTAATGAATGGTGCGAATGGTCGATAATTAAATAAAAGCGAAAGCGTTGAAAAGGAGAAGTACGTAAAATATGTTTGAAAGAGAGGGTCACCATTGGCTGAAAGTGACCTAAACCTCTGTTTTACGGAAATGCACCTTTGAGCACTTGGCTGAAATGGAGTAGGCAAGTCGGCTGGTCACCGTTACAGGCCGCAGAGTGGAAAGCGTTTATGCTTTCAATCAGAGTGGAACCGCGCGACTTTGGCGTCTCTGTCATAGAAATATGATGGAGGCGTTTTTTATTTAAATAATCCAAAACCAATGTTTTGATTTATTGGCTTCTTTCATAGAAAAGATGGTAATTTAAAAATAGGAGAAAAATGCACGGAAAATTCGATGATTCAACAAACAAATGGAATTTTGTAAAGGAGAGACTGGCATGGCAATTCAAATTTACAATACGTTGACACGGAAAAAAGAACCTTTTGTTCCTCTCGAAGAAGGAAAGGTGAAAATGTACGTATGCGGTCCGACCGTTTATAACTATATACACATCGGAAATGCCCGTCCGGCAATCGTGTATGATACAGTGCGGAGATACTTGCAATATAAAGGGTATGATGTGAAATACGTTTCAAACTTTACGGATGTGGACGACAAAATCATCAAGGCGGCCAATGAATTGGGAGAAGAGGTTTCAGGGCTTACGGAACGATTCATTAAAGCTTATTTTGAAGATATTACGGCTCTCGGCTGCAAGAAGGCGGATGTGCATCCCCGGGTAACGGAGCATATGAACGATATCATCGAATTTATAAAAGTATTGGTTGATAAAGGATATGCTTACGAGTCCCAAGGAGATGTCTATTTCCGCACACGTAAATTTGAAGACTATGGAAAGCTCAGCCATCAATCTATTGATGATTTAAAAGTGGGTGCCCGCATTGAACCGGGTGAAAAGAAAGAAGACCCGCTGGATTTTGCCCTTTGGAAAGCGGCAAAACCTGGGGAAATCTTTTGGGAGAGCCCTTGGGGAAAAGGGCGGCCTGGTTGGCATATCGAATGCTCTGTGATGGCCCGGGCGCATTTGGGCGATACCATTGACATCCATGCTGGAGGGCAAGATTTGACTTTCCCGCATCATGAAAACGAAATTGCCCAATCAGAAAGTTATACCGGAAAAACTTTCGCCCGTTATTGGATGCATAATGGGTATATTAATATCGACAATGAAAAAATGTCAAAATCCTTGGGGAACTTTGTATTGGTCCATGATATTATCCAAAAAATCGATCCGCAGGTATTGAGATTTTTCATGTTGTCCGTTCATTATCGCCATCCAATCAATTTCTCGGAAGAATTGATCGAATCGGCGCGCAGCGGGTTGGAACGCTTGCGCACAGCGTACTTGAACCTGCAGCATCGTTTGCAATCGACGACAAACCTTGCTGATGAGAGCGAAGAGTATTTAGAAAAAATTGATGAATTGAAAAAAGAATTTGAAAAGGAAATGGATGACGATTTCAATACGGCCAACGCAATCAGTGTTTTATTTGAACTGGCCCGTACGGCAAACACGTATTTGAACGAAATCAATACCGATGAAAAGGTGTTGAAAGCATTTATCGAAACTTTTGATGTGCTTAGTGAAGTATTGGGAATTAAACTGGCCCAAGAGACGGAAATTTTGGATGAAGACATTGAGAAATTAATCGAAGAGCGGAACATAGCAAGAAAAAACCGGGATTTCAAACGTGCGGATGAAATCCGGGATCAATTATTGAAGATGAACATCATTTTGGAAGATACGCGTCAAGGTACCCGTTGGAAACGAGGTTCATAATATGGCTCCATTAGTAGATGTCAATCAAATGAACGCGCTTGCCCTGGCCTATATGGGGGATGCGGTGTTGGAGGTGCGCATCAGGGAACATTTGCTGTTGAGCGGACGGATGAAGCCGAATACGCTGCACCACGAAGCGACAAAATATGTTTCCGCCAAAGCCCAATCCATGATTGTGCACCGCATGATCGAAGAACATTTTTTGACGGATGAAGAGCTGGCCATTTTTAGAAGGGGCCGCAATGCAAAGTCCGGCACCGTTCCGAAAAATACGGATGTCCAAACGTATCGCAACAGTTCAGGATTTGAAGCAATTCTGGGTTCTCTTTACTTAACGAAACAATATGAACGCATCGATAAGATTATTGATTACGCCATACAAATTGTGGAGGAAACGAAAGGAGTCGCGAAATGAGCGGGAATGGAGAGATTATTGCTGGAAAGAACCCGGTATTGGAAGCACTTCGTTCAGGCCGCGAAATGAACAAAATTTGGATTAGTGAAGGCGTGAAAAAATCGGGAATCAAAGAAGTGCTCGATTTGGCCCGTGAGCGCGGAGTATTTGTACAATTTGTTCCAAAGAAAAAAATCGATCAACTGTCAAACGCCAATCATCAGGGAATCGTCGCTTCCGTTGCTGCATACAAGTATGCGGAACTTGATGATTTATTTCAAGTGGCGAAAGAAAGAAATGAAGATCCATTTTTCATCATTTTAGATGAGTTGGAAGATCCCCATAATCTCGGTTCGATTATGAGAACTGCCGATGCGATCGGGGTTCATGGTATAATAATACCAAAAAGGCGTTCTGTAGGTCTTACAGCAACGGTGGCGAAAGCTTCAACCGGAGCAATTGAACATGTGCCCGTTTGCAGAGTGAACAACTTGGCGCAAACGGTGGATGAATTAAAAGAAAGAGGACTTTGGATTGCAGGGACAGACGCAAAGGGCAGCATCGATTACCGGAACATGGATGCTGCCTTGCCCCTGGCTATCATCATTGGAAGTGAAGGGAAAGGAATGAGCCGGCTTTTGAAGGAAAAATGCGATTTCCTCTATTCGTTGCCAATGGTCGGCCATGTCAATTCATTGAATGCTTCTGTCGCTGCGGCATTGTTGATGTATGAAGTGTACCGAAAACGGCAAGAAGTGAATGGTTAGTTATGGAAAACATTTTGATCGTTGATGGATACAATATGATCGGCGCTTGGAAAACGTTGCGCGCTTTAAAAGACACCAATTTGGAGGAAGCGAGGAACCGTTTGATCGAGCTTTTGGCCGAATTTCAAGCGGTGATGGGCTGGCGCGTCATTGTCGTCTTTGATGCTTATCACGTTTCGGGAGCCGAAAAGTCATATGTTCAAAATTCGGTGGAAGTCATATTTACGAAAAAGAATGAGACCGCCGATGAACGGATTGAAAAGTTATCCAATGAACTCAAGGGAAGAAAAGTCCAAATCTATGTGGCTACTTCCGACATGACGGAACAAAACGTCATTTTCGGAAATGGCGCGCTGAGAAAATCGGCCCGCGAATTGGAAATCGAGATGGAGATCATCCAATCAAATATATCAAAAAAAGTGGAAACATCGCAGAAAGAAAAACCGAAATCTAGAATCCCCTTATCGAAAGAAGTAGAGTTAGCCTTTGAGAAATGGAGAAGAGGTTTAAAATAACTCATTGACCTGTATTTTCCAACTCATTTATACTGTTCCTAATACGATTTATACGTCTGGGGTGAGGCCGTTGCTAAAAACAGAGCAATCGCAAACAGCACAATCCTTTGAAGAGATGACGGATGAACAACTTGTTGAACTGGTGCACCAAGGGAATACAGAGGCGTTGGATTTTTTGATTAATAAATATCGGGTGTTCGTAAAAGCGAAGGCGCGTTCTTATTTTTTGATTGGAGCGGATAAGGAAGACATCGTCCAAGAGGGGATGATTGGTTTATATAAAGCTGTCAGGGATTTTAAAGAGGATAAGCTGACATCCTTTAAAGCCTTTGCGGAATTATGTATTACGCGCCAAATTATTACAGCGATAAAAACGGCAACGCGTCAGAAACATATTCCGCTCAATTCTTATGTTTCGCTCGACAAACCCATTTATGATGAGGAGTCGGATCGGACGCTATTGGATGTCATCACAGGTGCGGAGTCGGAAAATCCGGAGCATCTGATGATCAACCGTGAAGAATATTCCCATTTGGAAGAAAAAATCAGCGAAATATTAAGCGAACTTGAACAACAAGTCCTTTCATTATATTTGGATGGACAATCCTACAATGAAATCTCCGAAGAATTAAACCGGCATGTCAAGTCGATTGATAATGCCTTGCAAAGGGTGAAACGGAAATTGGAGCGCCATTTGGAAAATGGGGAAATTATTTGAAACTCTGTTCGCAATTATTGACAGCGAGTTTTTTTGGTGTTAGTCTTTAAAAGATAAAATGCCAGAATAGAGGTTATTCCTGTGGCAAAGAAAATCGTTTTATGCTGTGAAGAGTGTGGTTCGCGGAATTACACTTACCCTGAAAAAGAGAACGCAACTAGAATAGTGCTCAAAAAGTATTGTCCACGCTGCAATCGACACACGTTGCACAAACAAACGCGCTAGTTGATATAGAGAATATAGATGAGTTATTCGGAGGTTACGCGAGAATGGGCAAAATCAAGAAATTTCTGCAAGAAGTCATGTCAGAAATGCGTAAGACAAGCTGGCCAAAGAGCAAGGAGCTTACAAAATATACAATCGTTGTAGTAACGACAGTCATTTTTGTAGCCCTCTATTTTGTGCTGGTGGATTTGGGGATTTCTGAATTGTTCCGCTGGTATTTAAATATATAATGAATCTTTAGCAAGCGATAGCTTAGAAAATAGCCCGTTCCTTATCCTACGGGTTTTTTTCATTTATTTTGTAAATTATAATATTAAACACGGAAAAGCCGTCAGCGGGTATGCGCATTTGTAAAGGAGGGAAGGACGAGGAGTCCGACAGGCATTATGGAAAAACAATGGTATGTAGTTCATACTTATTCTGGTTATGAAAATCGAGTGAAAGCAAATCTCGAAAAGCGTGTAGAAACAATGGGAATGCAGGATCTTATTTTCCGGGTCATTATCCCTGAACACGAAGAAACGGATTTGAAAGACGGAAAAAAACGAACAGTGATGCGTAAAGTATTCCCTGGTTATGTATTGGTTGAGATGATTTTGACGGATGAATCCTGGTATGTTGTCCGCAATACCCCAGGAGTGACAGGATTCATCGGGTCTTCAGGCGGCGGCGCGAAACCGACACCGCTACTTCCGGAAGAAGCGGATCGCTTGCTCCGTTCCATGGGCTTGCACAAAAAAGCGATTGGCGAGTTGGATATTTCGGTCGGCGATTTGGTGGAAGTGTTGGACGGTCCATTCAAGAACTTCAAAGGAAACGTGGAAGAAATCGATGTGGACAAAGGAAAAGTAAAAGTTTCTGTGGACATGTTTGGACGGGAAACAAAAATGGAATTGGATTTTGAACAAGTTCAGAAGGTATAACGGCGCAAAGCGTTCATCCTGACCGGTTTCATGCCGGAAACAGGCTGGAATATCAAATAATTTATCCCTTCGTAACATTTTTGCTTGCTTCATAATAAGAAAAATGGTATCATTTCAAAGGTCAGACTAGTTTTTCAGTCTGAGAAATGAGTTAAAGATATTTTATCGGCATGGCTGATAAATGGATATTTGAGTGGGAGGGGCAACCCAATATACCACATCACGGACTTTAAGGAGGTGTGTCTCGTGGCTAAAAAAGTAATTAAAATCGTTAAACTTCAAATCCCTGCTGGTAAAGCGAATCCGGCTCCACCGGTTGGTCCTGCGTTAGGTCAAGCTGGTGTAAACATCATGGGATTCTGTAAAGAATTTAACGCTCGTACTGCTGATCAAGCAGGTTTGATTATACCTGTTGAAATTACAGTATTCGAAGACCGTTCATTCACTTTCATTACGAAAACTCCACCTGCAGCTGTATTACTTAAAAAAGCAGCAGGCATCGAATCAGGTTCTGGTGAGCCAAATCGTAAAAAAGTTGCAACGGTTAAACGCGATAAAGTTCGCGAAATCGCAGAACTTAAAATGCCTGACTTAAATGCTGCGTCTGTTGAAGCGGCTATGAGAATGGTAGAAGGTACAGCACGAAGCATGGGTATTGAAATCGTTGACTAATCCCTTTTAAATCGTGTTGTGTTTCTGAGGTTGCGCAAGTTCTGTAGAACCCGCAACCTTTATTCGTGGGAGGTAAATTCCGCTAAAACCACAAAGGAGGAAAAAACAATGGCAAAACGTAGCAAAAGAATGCAAGAACTTTTAAAATTAGTTGATCGCACAAAATTGTATCCTGTTGAAGAAGCAATTGCATTAGCTCAAAAAACTAGCAATGTAAAATTCGATGCGACAGTAGAAGTGGCATTCCGCTTAAATATCGACACTCGTAAAAACGATCAACAAATCCGTGGAGCAGTTGTGCTTCCAAACGGAACTGGTAAAACTCAACGCGTGTTAGTGTTTGCGAAAGGCGAAAAAGCGAAAGAAGCCGAAGCTGCAGGAGCAGACTATGTAGGCGATTCAGATTATATCAACAAAATCCAACAAGGTTGGTTCGATTTTGATGTAATCGTAGCTACACCTGATATGATGGGTGAAGTTGGTAAACTTGGTCGTGTATTAGGTCCAAAAGGATTAATGCCAAACCCTAAAACAGGAACAGTAACTTTCGATGTAGCAAAAGCAATCGCAGATATCAAAGCTGGTAAAGTGGAATACCGCGCTGACAAAGCTGGTATCGTTCACGCTCCTATCGGTAAAGTTTCCTTTGATACACAAAAATTGGTTGAAAACTTCTTGGCTGTATTTGATGCAATCCAAAAAGCAAAACCTGCTGCAGCCAAAGGTACTTACATGAAGTCAGTAAACATCACTACTACAATGGGGCCATCCATTAAAGTTGATGCTTCAAGCGTAGTAGTTAACTAATAAATAAAAAAGGATAAAACTATTGACAATTATCCTATCCATGATTATTATGGATGATGTTCTGAATTAAATATAGCGACTCATTTGTACCGTAGACAGTAGGGGTGCATTCGCACTTAAACTTTCCCTACCGAGGTCATAAATCGATTCTTTTGATGATGACGTTTTATGCCTTCGTGTGTCTACACGGAGGCTTTTGTTTTATCGGTATGAATGACCCAATCCACAGGAGGTGTCAAAATGTCTAAAGCAATTGAAGCCAAAAAAGCGCAAGTACAAGAAATCGCGGATAAATTCAAAAACGCTGCTTCAGTAGTGATTGTTGACTACCGCGGTTTGAACGTAGCTCAAGTGACAGAATTGCGTAAACAACTTCGCGAAGCAGGCGTAGATTTCAAAGTGTACAAAAACACTTTAACACGCCGCGCTGTTGAAGAAGTTGGATTAGAAGGACTTAACGATTACTTAACAGGTCCAAATGCGATCGCTTTCTCAAGCGAGGATGTTGTAGCGCCAGCAAAAATTCTTAACAACTTCGCAAAAACTAACGAAGCGCTTGAAATCAAAGCTGGTGTGATCGAAGGTAACATCGCTTCTGTTGAAGAAGTGAAAGCTCTTGCCGACCTTCCATCCCGCGAAGGCTTGCTTTCTATGTTGCTTTCTGTATTGCAAGCTCCAATCCGCAACTTCGCTCTTGCTGCAAAAGCGGTTGCAGAACAAAAAGAAGAACAAGGCGCGTAATGATCGCTTAACCCATTATTTCGAAATCAGGCAAATTGCCTAACAAAATTACCAATATAGGAGGAATAAAGAATGACTAAAGAACAAATTATTGAAGCTATTAAAGAAATGACAGTTCTTGAATTAAATGATTTAGTAAAAGCAATCGAAGAAGAATTCGGTGTAACAGCTGCTGCTCCAGTAGCAGTGGTAGGTGGCGCTGCTGCAGGTGCTGCTGCTGAAGAAAAAACTGAATTTGATGTGGTACTTGCTAACGCTGGCGACCAAAAAATCAAAGTTATCAAAGTTGTACGTGAAATCACTGGCCTTGGCTTAAAAGAAGCTAAAGACTTAGTTGACAGCGCTCCAAAACCACTTAAAGAAGGCGTATCTAAAGAAGAAGCAGAAGAAATCAAAGCTAAACTTGAAGAAGTTGGCGCTTCTATCGAACTTAAGTAATAATCGCTTAAGGATTGTTTATACTAAAAATAAAAAAGCTCGTCGTATTTGGCGAGCTTTTCTTCATTTCTTTAGGGGGGCCGCCGAAATGACTGAACATTATTATTCCAAAAAGCCTCAAGTACAGAGTAATCCGCAGCAATGGCGTTATACGCTTTTGGGACATTCTTTTTTATTTGAAACGGATTCTGGAGTATTCAGCAAAGGCGAAGTAGATTTTGGGTCCCGTTTGTTGATTGAAACATTTGAGATGCCGGACATGGATGGGGCCGTATTGGATGTGGGTTGCGGCTACGGTCCAATCGGGTTGGCGATCGCAAAACAATACCCTGACCGCACAGTGTTCATGATGGACATAAATGAAAGAGCAGTGGAATTGGCGAAAAAGAATGCGGAAATGAACGGAATTCAAAATGTACGTATCTATGAAAGCGATGGAGTTTATATTGATAAAGGGGTCAAAGTTGCAGCCGTTTTAACAAATCCGCCGATTCGTGCGGGCAAAGAAACGGTCTTCAAAATTTATGATGGAGCGTTCCACCATTTGAGCGACGGCGGAGAGCTTTGGGTGGTCATCCAGAAAAAACAAGGCGCACCATCAACGCAGAAGTATTTGGAAGAAAAGTTTCGTTCAGTGGAAGTAGTCGAGAAGAAAAAAGGCTATTGGATTATCAAAGCTGAAAAGTAAATGGAATGACCATAAAATATTGACTTGACAAATTGGCTATGATAACATAATAAAATGCAAAAATATTATTTTTTGGGAGTATGTCCTTTTGTATGCAATGATTTCTAAGTGGGTATACTTGCCGTGGATAAATTAAGTTTAATCGAAAATGAGGTTTTAGAAAAGTCTCGTTTTCTTTTTGTCTTTGGAAAATCATACACCATTTATTTGATTTTGCAAAGACCTATTATCGCTTTATTGAGGGGTGAATAAGTTGACAGGTCAACTAGTTCAGTACGGACGACACCGCCAGCGTAGAAGCTTTGCGCGCATTAAAGAGGTGTTGGAGCTTCCAAATTTGATTGAGATTCAGACATCCTCTTATGACTGGTTCCTTAAAGAAGGATTGCTTGAATTGTTTAAAGAAATTTCTCCAATCGAGGATTTCACAGGTAATCTTTCTCTTGAATTCATCGATTTTTCATTGGGCGAACCAAAATATGATGTCGATGAATGCAAGGAACGTGATGTAACTTATGCTGCTCCATTGCGCGTGAAGGTACGTCTTCATAACAAAGAAACTGATGAAGTAAAAGAACAAGATGTTTTTATGGGTGACTTCCCATTAATGACAGAAACAGGAACATTTATTATCAATGGCGCCGAACGTGTTATCGTATCACAATTGGTACGTTCACCAAGCGTATATTACCATGATAAAACGGACAAAAACGGCAAAAAAGGATTCGGTGCAACAGTCATTCCAAACCGTGGTGCATGGTTGGAATTTGAAACGGACGCAAAAGATATTGTCTATGTCCGCATCGACCGCACTCGTAAATTGCCTGCTACCGTTTTATTAAGAGCGTTAGGATTCGGTTCCGATCAAGAAATCATTGATATTCTCGGTGATAATGAATATTTGCGTAATACGCTTGAAAAAGACAATACAGACAGCACGGAAAAGGCGTTGATCGAAATTTACGAACGCCTTCGTCCAGGCGAACCACCGACTGTTGACAGCGCAAAAAGCTTGCTGTATTCCCGTTTCTTTGATGCGAAACGATATGATTTGGCAGCCGTTGGTCGCTATAAAATGAACAAAAAACTTCATATTAAAAACCGTTTGTTCAATCAAAAAATTGCAGAAACATTGGTCGATCCTGAAACAGGAGAAATCATCGTTGAAAAAGATACAATTATCGACCGACGCACATTGGATAAAATTCTTCCTTACCTGGAAAAAGGTGTCGGATTCCGTACTTTATCCCAAGCAGGTGGTGTATTGGATGGAGACGTTACAGTCCAATCCATTAAGATATATGCTCCTAATGATGAAGACGGTAAAGTCATCAATGTAATTTCCAACGCGAACGTTGAAGAAGAAGTGAAACATTTGACGCCGGCCGATATCATTGCCGCACTATCCTACTTCTTCAACTTGCTGTACGGTGTAGGAAATGTTGACGATATCGACCATTTAGGTAACCGCCGTTTACGCTCTGTTGGTGAGCTGTTGCAAAACCAATTCCGTATTGGATTATCCCGTATGGAACGGGTTGTACGTGAACGCATGTCTATCAACGACACAGCTTCCATCGTACCGCAACAGTTGATCAATATCCGTCCTGTCATTGCCGCGATTAAAGAGTTCTTCGGAAGCTCTCAATTATCGCAATTCATGGATCAAACAAACCCATTGGCAGAATTGACGCATAAACGCCGTCTTTCCGCTTTGGGACCAGGCGGTTTGACAAGAGAACGTGCCGGTATGGAAGTGCGTGACGTTCACTATTCCCACTATGGCCGCATGTGTCCAATTGAAACGCCAGAGGGTCCGAACATCGGATTGATCAACTCGCTATCAACTTATGCGAAAGTGAATAAATTTGGTTTTATCGAAACTCCATACCGCAGAGTCGACCCTGAAACTGGGCGAGTAACAGATCAGATTGATTACTTGACAGCCGATGAGGAAGACAACTATATCGTGGCTCAAGCAAACTCACCATTAAATCCAGACGGTACATTTGCCAAAGAAGAAGTTTTAGGTCGTTTCCGTGGGGACAATACAGTTTTCAAAAGAGAATTGGTTGACTACATGGACGTATCACCTAAACAAGTCGTATCTGCTGCGACAGCATGTATCCCGTTCCTGGAAAACGACGACTCCAACCGTGCGTTGATGGGTGCAAACATGCAGCGTCAAGCAGTGCCTTTAATTCAGCCTGAGGCCCCTTATGTGGGAACAGGAATGGAATATGTAGCTGCCCGTGACTCTGGAGCTGCGGTAGTCAACAAATATGACGGTATCGTGGAACATGTTGAATCCCGTGAAATCCGTGTTCGCCGCATTGAAATCAAAGACGGCAAAGAAGTAAAAGGCGAATTGGATGTTTATAAACTTCAAAAATTCCAACGTTCCAACCACGGTACATGCATCAACCAACGTCCAATCGTGAAAGTTGGAGATCGCGTAAAACCAAAAGATATTTTGGCTGACGGACCTTCCATGGATAAAGGTGAACTCGCTTTAGGCCGCAACGTCCTTGTTGCTTTCATGACTTGGGAAGGTTTCAACTACGAAGACGCGATTATTATGAACGAACGTCTTGTGAAAGACGATGTCTATACTTCCATTCATATTGAAGAATATGAATCTGAAGCCCGTGATACAAAATTGGGACCTGAAGAAATTACACGCGATATTCCAAACGTGGGTGAAGATGCGCTCCGCAATCTTGATGATCGCGGTATTGTCCGCATTGGTGCGGAAGTCCGCGATGGCGATATCCTGGTTGGTAAAGTGACGCCAAAAGGAGTTACTGAACTTACTGCCGAAGAACGTTTGTTACATGCAATTTTCGGTGAAAAAGCCCGTGAAGTCCGTGATACATCATTGCGTGTACCGCACGGTGCTGGAGGAATCGTTCTTGATGTAAAAGTCTTCAACCGCGAAGACGGAGATGAATTGCCACCAGGCGTTAACCAACTCGTGCGTGTTTACATTGTGCAAAAACGGAAAATCCGCGTCGGGGATAAAATGGCCGGACGCCACGGTAACAAAGGGGTTATTTCCCGCATTTTGCCTGAAGAAGATATGCCGTTTTTGCCGGACGGAACTCCGGTTGACATCATGTTGAACCCATTGGGCGTGCCATCTCGTATGAACATCGGACAAGTGTTGGAACTTCACTTAGGTATGGCTGCCCGCAGATTGGGCGAATACATGGCAACGCCTGTATTTGACGGAGCAAACGAAGAAGACGTTTGGAGCACAATGGAAGAAGCGGGATTGGCTCGGGATGGTAAGACAATCCTTTATGATGGACGTACCGGCGAACCATTCGATAACCGGGTATCTGTCGGTATCATGTACATGATTAAATTGGCTCACATGGTTGATGATAAACTTCATGCCCGTTCAACAGGTCCATACTCTCTTGTAACGCAACAACCACTTGGCGGTAAAGCGCAATTCGGTGGGCAACGTTTTGGTGAGATGGAAGTTTGGGCGCTTGAAGCATACGGTGCAGCCTATACACTACAAGAATTGCTAACAATCAAATCTGATGACGTGGTAGGTCGCGTAAAAACATATGAAGCGATTGTAAAAGGAGAAAGCGTTCCGGAACCGGGCGTGCCTGAAAGCTTCAAAGTGTTGATCAAAGAACTTCAATCTCTCGGGTTAGACGTGAAAATGCTCACGGTCGATGAAGAAGAAATTGAATTGAGAGATATGGATGAAGATGATGATCTGCAACCAGCTGATGCTCTCAATATCTTGCCGGCTAAAGAAGAAAAACCTGTTGAAACACAAAAATAATGCATGCGGGCAGGAATTGTCCTGCCCCATTAAAACTTTACGGTTTTGATTAAAATAGGAATGCCAAAAGGACTTATTAAGGGAGGTAGGCTCCTTGGTTGACGTAAATGAATTTGAATTTATGAAAATTGGTTTGGCTTCACCGGATAAAATCCGTTCTTGGTCCTATGGAGAAGTAAAAAAACCTGAAACAATTAACTATCGTACATTAAAACCTGAAAAAGACGGTCTTTTCTGCGAACGCATCTTTGGTCCGACAAAAGACTGGGAATGCCACTGCGGAAAATATAAACGCGTTCGTTATAAAGGTGTCGTTTGTGACCGATGCGGTGTAGAAGTAACACGTGCGAAAGTTCGCCGTGAACGCATGGGACACATTGAACTTGCTGCGCCGGTTTCCCACATCTGGTATTTCAAAGGAATTCCAAGCCGTATGGGCCTCATTCTTGACATGTCGCCTAGAGCTTTGGAAGAAGTTATTTATTTTGCATCTTATGTAGTGATCGATCCAGGTGCCACAACACTTGAAAAGAAACAGTTATTGTCTGAAAAAGAATACCGTGCATATCGTGAAAAATTCGGCAACAGCTTTGAAGCCGGAATGGGAGCGGAAGCAATTAAAAAGCTCCTGGAACAAATTGATTTGGAAGAAGAAGCAAATAAATTAAAAGAAGAATTGAAAACCGCTCAAGGCCAACGCCGTACTCGTGCCATCAAACGCCTTGAAGTCATCGAATCTTTCCGCAGTTCCGGAAACAGACCGGAATGGATGGTGTTGGAAGTTCTTCCGGTTATTCCGCCTGAACTTCGGCCAATGGTGCAACTCGATGGTGGACGATTCGCTACATCCGACTTGAACGATTTATATCGCCGTGTGATTAACCGTAACAATCGTCTAAAACGACTACTTGATTTAGGTGCTCCAAGCATCATCGTCCAAAACGAAAAACGTATGTTGCAAGAAGCGGTGGATGCATTGATTGACAACGGACGCAGAGGCCGTCCTGTAACAGGTCCTGGTAACAGACCATTAAAATCTTTATCCCACATGTTAAAAGGGAAACAAGGCCGTTTCCGCCAAAACTTGCTTGGTAAGCGTGTTGACTACTCAGGACGTTCCGTTATTGTCGTAGGTCCAAACTTGAAAATGTATCAATGCGGTCTGCCAAAAGAAATGGCGATCGAATTGTTCAAACCATTTGTTATGAAAGAGCTTGTTGAAAGAGGATTGGCTCACAATATAAAAAGCGCAAAACGCAAAATTGAGCGCATGCACAATGAAGTATGGGATGTATTGGAAGATGTAATCAAAGAACATCCGGTACTTTTAAACCGTGCCCCAACCCTTCACAGATTGGGAATCCAAGCGTTCGAACCAACGTTGGTTGAAGGCCGTGCGATCCGCTTGCATCCACTTGTATGTACAGCTTATAACGCAGACTTCGACGGTGACCAAATGGCCGTACACGTGCCATTATCAGCGGAAGCTCAAGCGGAAGCGCGTCTCTTAATGCTTGCGGCACAAAACATCCTGAATCCAAAAGACGGTAAGCCAGTTGTAACACCATCCCAAGACATGGTATTAGGAAACTACTATCTAACACTTGAACGTAAAGGCGCCCGTGGAGAAGGTTCCGTATTCTCCAGCCCGGATGAAGTATTGATTGCTTACCAAAACGGAAATGTGCACCTGCACAGCCGGATTGCCGTTAAAGCAGGCTCTCTAAACAACAAAACGTTCACGGAAGAACAAAATAAAAAATTCTTAATCACGACTGTTGGTAAAATCATTTTCAATGAAATTTTGCCAGAATCATTCCCATACATTAACGAACCAACATCTTACAACTTGGAAGTGGCAACACCAGACAAATATTTCGTCGACTTGAAAATTGACGATGAAATGTTGAAAGAACTGGAAGCTTCCGAAGAATACAACCAACTTTCCGAAAAAGAAAAAATCGAATATCAACGGAAAGCGGTATTGAAAAAATATATCGAAGATCAAGAACTCATTACACCTTTCCGTAAAAAATTCTTGGGAAGCATTATCGCGGAAGTGTTCAAACGTTTCCATATCACGGAAACATCCAAAATGCTTGACCGCTTGAAAGACTTAGGATTTAAATATTCAACACGTGCTGGTATTACGGTAAGTATCGCTGATATCCTCGTATTGCCAGAAAAGAAAGAAATCTTGGATAAAGCTCAGAAAAAAGTGGATAAAGTTATGCAACAATTCCGCCGTGGTTTAATCACGGAAGAAGAACGATATGACCGAGTGATTTCAAGTTGGTCTGAAGCGAAAGACGAAATTCAATCTAAATTGATGGACTCCTTGCCAAAATTGAACCCAATCTTCATGATGAGTGACTCCGGTGCCCGTGGTAACGCATCGAACTTTACTCAGCTTGCCGGTATGCGTGGTCTGATGGCCAACCCGGCCGGTCGAATTATCGAACTTCCAATCAAATCTTCCTTCCGTGAAGGTTTGAGCGTATTGGAATACTTCATTTCGACGCACGGTGCCCGTAAAGGTCTTGCCGATACAGCGTTAAAAACAGCGGACTCTGGATATTTGACTCGTCGTCTCGTGGACGTAGCCCAAGACGTAATTATCCGCGAAGAAGATTGCGGTACAGACCGTGGATTAACAATTGGCGCATTAATGGATGGAACAGAAGTCATCGAATCATTGGAAGAACGTATTATTGGACGATACGCGAAGAAAACAGTACGTCATCCTGAAACGGGAGAAGTGCTTGTAGAACGTGACAAACTTATCACACAAGATATCGCTAGAAAAATTGTGGAAGCCGGCATTGAAAAAGTGACAATTCGTTCAGCCTTTACATGCAATACAAGACATGGTGTATGTAAAAAATGCTACGGCATTAACTTGGCGACTGGTGAAGAAGTTGAAGTGGGTGAAGCGGTCGGTATTATTGCAGCCCAATCCATTGGTGAACCAGGTACCCAATTAACGATGCGTACATTCCACACTGGTGGGGTTGCCGGTAACGACATCACGCAAGGTCTTCCACGTATCCAAGAAATCTTTGAAGCCCGCAATCCAAAAGGGCAAGCGATTATTTCTGAAATTCGTGGTATCGTCACAGACATTGAAGAAAGTCGCGATGGTTTAAGAGAAATTACCGTTGTCGGCGAAATTGAAACCCGCAAATATCAAGCGCCGTATAATGCACGCTTGAAAGTAGCGGTTGGAGATGAAGTGGAACCTGGCCAAGTGCTTACAGACGGTTCAATCGATCCAAAACAATTGTTGAAAGTAAAAGACGTGGCCACAGTTCAAGAATATCTGTTAAAAGAAGTTCAAAAAGTATACCGTATGCAAGGGGTGGAAATCGGCGACAAACACATCGAAGTAATGGTTCGCCAAATGCTTCGAAAAGTGCGTGTCATCGAAGCGGGAGATACAGAACTGCTTCCTGGAACGCTTCTTGATGTTCATCAATTTACAGACGCGAACAGAGAAGCGATTATGAGTGGAAAAATTCCTGCAACTTGCCGCCCAGTGATTCTCGGTATTACAAAAGCATCTCTTGAAACAGAATCATTCTTGTCAGCTGCATCCTTCCAAGAAACAACTCGCGTGTTAACGGATGCCGCAATCAAGGGCAAACGGGATCCATTGCTCGGACTCAAGGAAAACGTCATCTTGGGTAAACTTGTCCCAGCAGGTACTGGTATGCAAAGATACCGTCAAATAAAAATCAAAGAAGATCCGGTGGATGCACAGGAAGAAATGACATCCGTCGAATGATCGGCAATGAACGGGCTGTCAAATCCCTAATTTGAGTATCCGGTTATCCAGCGGAAGGCCACTGCCGCTTATAGAGAATAGCGGCGGACAGGATCCTTCTGCTGGATTAACTAAATATAAATAATGTTAGAAATTATTTTTATCACCCACATAAAAAATGAATTGACAGATTGAAATGATAATGATAATATACTTAGGGTTGATAGCAACTGTTTCTACTTCGGAGGATATGTAAATGTCTTATGAAAAAGTAAAACAGGCAACTAAAACAATCATAGGAACAAAGCAAGCAGTAAAAGCAATAAAGGCTGGCCGAGCCAAAGAGATTATCGTCGCACAAGATGCAGAAGAACGAGTGACTCAACCCGTTATCGCTCTTGCGGAAGAATACGGAATTCCGGTCGATTATGTGCAATCGAGAAAAGAGCTAGGCAAAGCGTGCGGAATCCAAGTTGGAGCTGCCGTTGTTGCAATTGCTGCGGATTAGTTTTTGTGAAAAACACAAAAGCTTTGTTTTTACCCTAAAAATGAACCACCTGGATGTGTGGAATTAAAAGATGAAATGAAGGGAGGAAAAAACAGATGCCTACAATTAACCAATTAGTGCGCAAACCTCGTAAATCTAAAATTACTAAATCTAAATCACCTGCGTTAAACAAAGGTTACAATAGCTTCAAAAAATCTCTTACTAACGTTAATTCACCACAAAAACGCGGAGTATGTACACGTGTTGGTACAATGACACCGAAAAAACCAAACTCTGCGTTACGTAAATATGCCCGTGTTCGCTTAACAAACCAAATTGAAGTTACAGCTTACATTCCAGGTGAAGGTCATAACCTTCAAGAACACAGCGTTGTATTAATTCGTGGTGGACGTGTAAAAGACTTACCAGGGGTACGTTATCATATCATCCGTGGTGCTCTTGACACTGCAGGTGTAACTGATCGTAAACAATCCCGTTCTCTATACGGTACGAAAAAACCAAAAGAGAAAAAATAATTAAAATAGATACAATCACATTCATCGAAAGGAGGAAAACACATGCCACGTAAAGGTCCTGTTCCAAAACGCGACGTGTTACCAGATCCACTTTACAATTCAAAATTAGTGACACGTTTAATCAATAAAATCATGATCGATGGTAAAAAAGGTACTGCCCAAAGAATTCTTTACGGTGCGTTTGACATCGTTAGAGAACGTACAGGTAAAGATCCACTAGAAGTGTTCGAAGAAGCATTAAATAACGTAATGCCAGTTCTTGAGGTACGTGCTCGCCGTGTTGGTGGTTCCAACTATCAAGTACCGGTTGAAGTTCGCCCAGACCGTCGTATCACTTTAGGTCTTCGCTATCTAGTGAACTATGCGCGTCTTCGCGGTGAAAAAACAATGGAAGAGCGCTTAGCGAATGAAATTTTGGATGCTGCAAACAATACAGGTGCTGCAGTGAAAAAACGCGAAGATATGCACAAAATGGCAGAAGCAAACAAAGCATTTGCACACTATCGTTGGTAATCTGAATTTTGTACTAGCTCTATGCTAGTACAAAATTTAAACATATTATTAAGTCTAAACCCAATATGGAAGGAGACAATTCCCTATGAAACGCGAATTCTCCCTAGAGAATACACGTAATATTGGGATTATGGCTCATATTGATGCTGGTAAAACAACAACAACTGAGCGGATCCTTTATTACACTGGTAAGATTCACAAAATTGGTGAAACTCACGAAGGTGCCTCTCAAATGGACTGGATGGAGCAAGAGCAAGAACGTGGTATTACAATCACTTCTGCTGCGACAACAGCTCAGTGGAAAGGCCATCGCATTAACATTATCGACACACCAGGACACGTAGACTTCACTGTGGAAGTTGAACGTTCTTTGCGTGTACTTGACGGTGCGGTAACAGTACTTGATGCTCAATCCGGCGTTGAGCCACAAACTGAAACAGTATGGCGCCAAGCAACAACATACGGCGTTCCACGTATCGTATTTGTTAACAAAATGGATAAAATCGGTGCCGACTTTTTATATTCAGTAAGTACTCTTCGTGATCGCTTGCAAGCGAATGCACACCCAGTTCAATTACCAATCGGTGCAGAAGATCAATTCTCTGCAATTATCGATTTGGTTGAAATGAAAGCTTATTTCTACACAAACGACCTTGGAACTGATATCCAAGTAGGTGAAATTCCAGAAGAATACCAAGCACAAGCTGAAGAATACCGTGAAAAACTCATTGAAGCGGTTGCTGAACTAGACGAAGAATTAATGGAAAAATACTTCGCTGGTGAAGAAATCACTGTTGAAGAGTTGAAAGCGGCTATTCGTAAAGCGACGATCGCAGTAGAATTCTATCCAGTTCTTTGCGGTAGTGCGTTCAAAAACAAAGGTGTTCAATTAATGCTTGATGCAGTAGTTGATTACTTGCCTTCACCAGTAGATATTCCTTCAATTAAAGGTACTACACCTGATGGTGAAGAAGTAGAACGCCATGCTAGCGATGATGAGCCATTCTCAGCATTAGCGTTCAAAGTTATGACTGACCCATATGTTGGTAAATTAACATTCTTCCGTGTGTACTCAGGTATATTGGAATCTGGTTCATACGTTCTAAACTCTACAAAAAATAAACGCGAACGTATCGGACGTCTCCTTCAAATGCATGCAAATCACCGTGAAGAAATTTCAAAAGTATTTGCAGGAGATATCGCAGCTGCAGTTGGTTTAAAAGACACAGTAACTGGTGACACGCTTTGCGACGATAAAAATCCTGTTATCTTGGAATCAATGGAATTCCCAGAGCCAGTTATCTCAGTTGCTATTGAACCAAAATCTAAAGCAGACCAAGATAAAATGAGTACAGCGCTTGGTAAACTTCAAGAGGAAGACCCAACATTCCGTGCGCATACAGACCAAGAAACTGGTCAAACAATCATCTCCGGTATGGGTGAGCTTCACCTTGACATCATCGTTGACCGTCTAAAACGCGAATTCAAAGTGGAAGCAAACGTTGGTGCTCCTCAAGTTTCATATCGTGAAACATTCCGTACGACTGCTCAAGTTGAAGGTAAATTCGTTCGCCAATCTGGTGGTCGCGGTCAATATGGTCACGTTTGGATCGAATTCTCTCCAAACGAAGAAGGAAAAGGTTTCGAATTCGAAAACGCTATCGTCGGTGGGGTAGTTCCTCGCGAATATATTCCAGCTGTTGAAGCAGGATTAAAAGACGCTATGGAAAACGGTGTTCTTGCCGGATACCCTCTTATCGACATCAAAGCGAAATTATTCGATGGTTCATACCACGATGTGGACTCCAGTGAAATGGCGTTCAAAATCGCTGCATCTATGGCATTGAAAAATGCAGCTCAAAAATGTAACCCTGTATTACTTGAGCCAGTAATGAAAGTGGAAGTTGTAGTTCCTGAAGAATATCTTGGTGATATCATGGGTCACGTAACTGCCCGTCGCGGTCGCGTTGAAGGTATGGAAGCCCGCGGTAACGCACAAGTGGTTCGTGCGATGGTGCCACTAGCAGAGATGTTCGGATATGCGACTACACTCCGTTCCGCAACTCAAGGACGCGGTGTATTCTCAATGGTATTTGACCATTACGAAGAAGTGCCAAAATCCATTGCGGAAGAAATCATCAAAAAAAATAAAGGTGAATAATAATTGAAATCTCACCTTTTATCAAGTATAAATAATTTGTAAGCTATGATTGTATGACAAGGAAACAATTTCTTGTCAGCAGTTGTAAAATATAAAAAAATACTAGTAATAGGAGGCTTTCTCTAATGGCTAAAGAAAAATTCGATCGTTCAAAACCACACGTTAACATTGGTACAATCGGTCACGTTGACCACGGTAAAACTACTTTAACTGCTGCTATCGCAACAGTTCTTGCGAAAAAAATTGGTGGTGAAGCTAAATCTTACGACCAAATCGACAACGCACCAGAAGAAAAAGAACGTGGTATCACAATCAACACTTCTCACGTTGAATATGAAACAGACAAACGCCACTATGCACACGTAGACTGCCCAGGACACGCTGACTACGTTAAAAACATGATCACTGGTGCGGCTCAAATGGACGGCGGTATCCTAGTAGTATCTGCTGCTGACGGTCCAATGCCACAAACTCGTGAACACATCCTTCTTTCTCGCCAAGTAGGTGTGCCATACTTAGTAGTATTCTTAAACAAATGTGATATGGTAGACGATCCAGAATTATTAGAATTAGTAGAAATGGAAGTTCGCGACTTACTTTCAGAATATGATTTCCCAGGTGATGAAGTACCTGTAATCAAAGGTTCTGCTCTTAAAGCTCTTGAAGGAGATCCTGAATGGGAAGCAAAAATCATCGAATTAATGGATGCAGTTGACGAATACATTCCAACTCCACAACGTGAAGTTGATAAACCATTCATGATGCCAGTAGAAGACGTATTCTCTATCACTGGTCGTGGTACAGTTGCAACTGGTCGTGTAGAACGCGGTCAACTTAAAGTTGGTGACGAAGTAGAAATCATCGGTCTTGCTGACGAACCAACAAAAACAACTGTAACTGGTATCGAAATGTTCCGTAAATTACTTGACTATGCAGAAGCTGGTGACAACATCGGTGCACTTCTTCGCGGTATCTCTCGTGACGAAGTACAACGTGGTCAAGTATTAGCGAAACCAGGTTCAATCACACCACACACTGCTTTCAAAGCACAAGTGTACGTATTATCAAAAGAAGAAGGTGGACGTCATACTCCATTCTTCTCTAACTACCGTCCACAATTCTACTTCCGTACAACAGACGTTACTGGCGTAATCACATTACCAGAAGGCGTAGAAATGGTTATGCCTGGCGACAACGTTGAAATGACTGTAGAATTGATCTCTCCTATCGCGATTGAAGAAGGTACTAAATTCTCTATCCGCGAAGGTGGACGTACAGTAGGTGCAGGTTCTGTATCTGAAATCATTAAATAATTGAAGTGAAATAGCTTACAATTTCAACCATCTTGTAGATTTTCTACAAGATGGTTATTTTTTTGCGATTCTATAGATAAAGTGAATATTGCTTATTCAAAATATGTATTTCATTTATGCAATGTTTTACTATTATAATTAAATTAAGAAGATTAAGAAATCTTCAAAAAATAGATTGTCAAAAACTCGAGGGGGATGCGGTGAATGGCAAATTACGTACAAGTAGGAAACTTACAAGTTGAAAAAATTTTATATGATTTTGTAAATGAGGTTCTGCCTGAAGCGGAAGTTGACAAAGATGAATTCTGGGCAGGATTCGACCAAATCATTCATGACTTGGCTCCGGAAAACAAGGCGCTTCTTGAAAAACGGAGAGAATTGGAAGAAGCAATTCATAATTGGCATAAAGAAAATCGGGGAAACTTTGATTTTGACAAATATAAAAAGTTTTTGGAAGAAATCGGCTACATTGAGCCAAAAGTGGAAGACTTTGAAGTGACAACGGAAAATGTTGATGATGAAGTGGCTGTTCAAGCGGGTCCTCAATTAGTAGTGCCGGTGAGCAACGGACGTTACGCACTAAACGCAGCGAATGCCCGTTGGGGAAGCCTTTACGATGCATTATATGGAACAGATGCCATCAGTGAAGAAGATGGAGCGGAAAAAGGAAGCAGCTACAACCCGGTACGCGGCCAAAAAGTAATCGAATATTCGAAGAAATTTTTGGATCAAGCGGTTCCATTAAAAGACGCTTCCCATGCGGATGCTGTAAAATATGCGATTGAAAATGGCAAACTTGTTGTGACTCTTTCAAACGGCAACCAAACAGGCCTTGTGGATGAGTCAAAAGCGGCAGGGTATACTGGTTCTCCGGAAGAGCCGACTGCGGTTCTGTTAAAAAACAATGACTTGCATATCGAAATTCAAATCGATCGCAATCATCCTGTTGGTAAAGACGATCCTGCAGGCATCAAAGATATCGTTTTGGAAGCAGCTATTACAACAATTATGGACTGCGAAGACTCTGTTGCAGCCGTTGATGCGGAAGACAAAGTGCTAGTATACAGCAACTGGTTGGGATTAGTTCGTGGCGATTTAACCGCAACTTTTGAAAAAGGTTCAAAAACGTTGACTCGTACACTAAATCCTGACCGTGCCTATAAAGATTTGAATGGAAATGAATTTACTCTACCAGGCCGTTCGTTGATGTTTGTCCGCAATGTAGGTCACTTAATGACAACGAATGCCATCTTGGATAAAAACGGGGAAGAAATCCCTGAAGGAATTATGGATGGCGTGATTACAAGCCTAATTGCGAAACTTGATATTATCGGCAAGTCAAAATACAAAAACTCCAAAAAAGGGTCCATTTACATCGTAAAACCGAAAATGCACGGTTCAAAAGAAGTGGCATTCACAAACAAATTATTTGGCCGCATTGAAGATTTGCTGGGTCTTGAACGCTACACATTGAAAGTGGGTGTCATGGATGAAGAGCGCCGTACATCATTGAACTTGAAAAACTGCATCAATGAAGTGAAAGAACGCATCATCTTCATCAATACTGGATTCTTGGACAGAACAGGCGATGAAATCCATACATCAATGGAAGCCGGCCCAATGATCCGCAAAAACGAAATGAAATCATCCGTTTGGTTGAATGCTTACGAAAAATCCAATGTATTTGTCGGATTACAATGCGGTTTGCAAGGCCATGCCCAAATCGGTAAAGGAATGTGGGCTATGCCTGACTTGATGGCGGCAATGCTTGAACAAAAAATCGCCCATCCAAAAGCGGGTGCCAACACGGCTTGGGTGCCATCGCCAACAGCTGCCACATTACACTCAATCCACTATCACCTAGTAAACGTAAAAGAAGTACAAAAAGGCATTACAGATTTCGAAGATTTACAAGATGACATTTTACAAATTCCTGTAGAGAAAAATCCAAATTGGAGCCCTGAAGAAATTCAAGAAGAGTTGGACAATAACTGCCAAGGAATTTTAGGATATGTAATCCGTTGGGTTGAGCAAGGCGTTGGATGTTCCAAAGTGCCTGACATCAACAACATCGGCTTAATGGAAGACCGGGCAACACTCCGCATTTCCAGCCAACATATCGCCAACTGGCTGCACCATGGCATTGTGACAAAAGAACAAGTGTATGAAACACTAAAACGCATGGCCGTAGTCGTTGATAAACAAAATGAAGGAGATCCAAACTACCGTCCAATGGCTCCAAACTTTGAAGATTCTGTTGGTTTCCAAGCAGCTTGCGACCTTGTCTTCAAAGGATATGAACAGCCAAACGGTTACACTGAACCAATCCTTCATAAACGCCGTCTTGAAGCAAAACAAAAATATGGCGTAGTAAGTGCCAATTAAAAAATAAGAGACATGTCTTCCTTTGAAGGCATGTCTTTTTTATTTCGTGATAAACGCCTGCGCCAAATCGATAAATTCCCGTACGGCGAAGGATAAATATTTATTTTTCCTCCAAGTCAACCCCAACTCCAGAAAGAGGTTTTCCTGTTTAAAGGGGATGGAAACGATTTTATCGTTTTGAAGTTTCTCACATATTGTTTTCGGAAGCAATGCAATGCCCACTTTGGCTGCCACCATTTCAACAATTAAATCTTTTTGGGATGATTCGCAGGCAATGGTTGGGTAGAAACCATGTTTTGAGCATTCTTCGATAATCCGATCGTACAAAGTGAAGTCTTTTCGGTAGATGATAAAAGCCTCCCTTTCCAACATGGACATATCCACAGTAGGGAGTTCAGCAAGCGGATGATCTTTATGAACAATTAACATGAGGGGATCTTTTAATATACTGATGGTCTGCAATTGATCGTTAGGCACACATAAATTGCAAATCAACCCTATATCCAATTCCCCTTCTTCAACCCCTTGCCGGATTTTTTTCGTGCCCACTTCGGTCAATTTTATTTCAATATAAGGATGCTTTTCTTTGTACAAACTAATCAGTTTTGAAAAAAACTCCACCCCCACAATGGGAGGAATGCCGATACGTATTTCCCCTTTTTTCAATTCCATTAAATCCGTCAATTCAGAGCGCAAATTTTTGAAAGCGGCTAGCACATGCTGGGCATTTGCCAAAACAGCCTTTCCTGCATCCGTCAACTCCAGCTGTTTGGATGAACGGTAAAACAGAGGAACACCCAGCTCAGCTTCCAAATTTTGAATCGCCTTGCTGATGGAAGGCTGGGAAACATGCAGGGTGGAAGCGGCTTTCGTAAAACTTAAATGTTTTGCAACTTCAGTGAAATATTCGATTTGGCGGATGTCCACAAGCAACATCTCCTTTAAACGCACGATTGTCCTTTGTTCCATTATACTGATTAAAAGAGAATTTTCTAATGAAAAAGAATTTAAATGTGGATTTTCATACACAAATGGCAAAATAAATTACAATAAAAGTAGAACATTTGATGGAGAGGTTGAAAAAATGAAAATCTTTCTGATAGAAGATGACCCGTCAATCTTCAATTTAATCAAAGAACGTTTCAGCCAATGGTCGATGGAAGTCGTAGGTCCAAAAGATTTTAAAAAGGTGATGGATGATTTTTTGAAAGAACAGCCGCATCTTGTCATCATCGATATTCAACTCCCTGCTTTTGATGGCTTTCATTGGTGCCGTGAAATTCGTGCCATTTCCCAAGTGCCGATTTTGTTTTTATCGTCGAGGGATCATCCAATGGATATGGTGATGGCGATGCAAATGGGAGCGGATGATTTTGTGCAAAAACCTTTCCATATGGAAGTGTTGCTTGCAAAGGTACAAGCCATTTTAAGAAGAACCTATGATTATGGGGACAAAACGCAACATGTCGCAAGATGGAATGGAGCTGTGATCGATTATGACAAAGGAACGGTTCAATACGGGGAAAAAACGGTGGAACTGACGAAAAATGAATTATTTATATTGAAAACATTATTGGCTTCCGTTGACAAAATTGTTTCCAGGGATGAACTGATGCGCAAACTTTGGGATGACGAGCGATTTGTGAATGACAATACTTTGACGGTCAATGTCAATCGTCTGCGGCAACGTTTGGAGGAGATTGGCTTAAAAGATGCGATTGTCACGAAAAAAGGACTTGGTTATATGGCGGTGACAAAATGATTGGACTATTTTTGAAAGAAAGAAGAGCGTGGATTTTATTTTTCCTGTTTTTGCAAATATGGCTGAATGGATTGTTTTTCATCGATAGCGGTTTGTCCAAGGTATCCATCCTATATGTGAACATCATGAATTTTTTGTTGTTTTTCCTTTTTATACTTTGGCGTTATGTGAAAGAAACAAAACAACTGAAAGCCATTTGTGAACAACCGGTCAATCGGGAGCTTCTATCGCCTTTTCAGCAAAAGTACATCGACCACTTTCAAAAGCAATACGAAAGATTGGAAGAATCGTTCCGTCAAATGAAAATAGAAGTGCTCGAACAACAGGATGAGGTGCTGGCATGGGTGCATGAAATGAAATCGCCGATGACGGCCATGAAATTAATCGTGGAACAAGTAGAACCTTATGCATTGAGAGAGAAGATTGAAAAAGAATGGATTCGCCTTTTTTTGCTGCTTGATCAAAAAATCCATGAAACAAGGCTTTCAACGATTGAAAAAGATAACCGTCTGGAGAAGGTTTGTTTGGAAACGGTCGTTCATCAACAAATCAAGGATTTCCGTTCATGGTGTATTGAAAAAGGGATTGGCGTGGAAACGAAAAGCCTGGATGAAACCGTGACAACCGATGCCAAATGGCTTGGGTTCATCATCCGCCAGATCTTTTCCAATGCAGTGAAATACAGTCGTGAAAACAGTGAAATCCATATATTCACAACCCGGGATCCAAAGGGGCATCTATTATTACATATACAAGACTTCGGTGTCGGGATCCGGGCTGAAGACTTGCCCCGAATTTTCCAACGGTCCTATACGGGAACGATCGGAAGGGAAACAACCGCTGCGACAGGGATGGGTCTATACTTGGCAAGGGAAGCGGCTGAAAAACTCGGGCTTACGTTGAAGGTAGAATCGCAAGTGGATGTCGGCACAACATTCACCATCCAATTTCCTCTTGAGAATCAATACATCCAATCTTATGGTATGTGACAAAATTGTCATTTACCATTTTTTATTTGTCACGAGAATCGAACGATTGTAAGGGGACGAAAGTGTACAATTTAGGTAACGAAACAATACAAGGGGCTGATGAAATGGCTGTTTTAGTGGCAAGAAAAATAAGAAAAACCTATGGAAAACGCACGTTAAAACAAGAAGTGTTAAAAGGGATTGACCTGGAAGTGCATGAAGGGGAATTTGTCGGAATCATGGGGCCTTCCGGTTCAGGAAAAACGACTTTATTAAATGTCCTTTGCTCCATTGATTTTCCGACAGAAGGGATTGTGGAAATCAACGGGAAACCGTTACAAAAAATGAAAGAACGGGATTTGGCAAAATTCCGCCGGGAACATTTAGGATTTATCTTCCAGGACTATAACCTGCTGGATACATTAACGGTGAAAGAAAACATCCTGTTGCCATTATCCATTAGCAAGGTTCCAAAGAAAGTGGCGGAACAACGCTTGGCCATGCTGGTTGAATATTTAGGCATTGCGGATATTTTAAATAAATATCCGAATGAAATATCCGGCGGACAAAAGCAAAGAACATCGGCGGCAAGGGCTTTGATTACAGAACCTTCCATCGTTTTTGCCGATGAGCCGACCGGGGCGCTCGATTCGAAATCGGCGACGGCCTTACTGACGAATTTGGAAAGCATCAATAAGGAAAGAGGAGCAACCATCATGATGGTGACCCATGACCCGGTTGCCGCCAGTTTCTGTAGCCGTGTATTGTTCTTAAAAGATGGTCAAATCTATACGGAACTTTATAAAGGGGATAAAACGAGACAGGCGTTTTTCCAGGATATTTTGAATACCCAAAGCGTGCTTGGCGGTGATGGTTATGACGTTAACTAATTTAGTGTTTAAAAGCATGAAGAAGAATATAAAGCATTACTACTTATACTTCTTTGCATTAATTTTTAGTGTGACCCTTTGCTTTTCGTTCATCACCATCCAATATAACCATTCTGTCACCAAGGCATTGGAAGCAAGCGGCACCGCCACGGCAGGTTTTGAATCCATTACGTATGTTTTATATTTTATTCTGATCTTTTTTATCCTTTATGCGAACCAACTATTTATGAAACGCCGCAGTAAAGAAATTGGCTTATATCAATTAATCGGGATGACCAAGGGTTTGATCTTCCGGCTATTATTGATTGAAAATGTGGTGCTATTCACGTTGGCTGTTGGAGTCGGAATGGTGCTGGGATTTTTAACTTCGCGGTTTTTTGCGATGATATTGATGAAGTTAATAAAAAACGATGCAATTGTCAGTTTATCGTTTTCCATGACGGCCTTTTCTAAATCGCTCATTATTTTTGCCCTTCTATTAGTGGTGGTTATGCTTCAAATTTTCATCATGATTCGAAAAGCATCATTATTGTCATTGTTTAATGCGGCCAAAAAAGCCGATGAACGGATTAAAAAGTTCAGCATTTTCCATATGGTCATGGGAATCATCGGAATTGGATTGATTGCTTATGGGTATTACGATTCCACAAGATTGTTCAGCGTGGGGGGCGCCACAACAAACAATCTCTTGATTAATATGCTGCTGATTTTAGGTTCCACAATTATTGGCTCCTATTTATTTTTCCGGTATTCTGTGGCGCTTATTATGAACTTAATCCGGAAAAGCAAAAAGGGGTATTTAAAAATAACGGACGTTTTAGGTGTCACAACGATTATGCACCGCATGAAGGGAAATGCCAGTTCCCTTACATTAATAACGGTGTTGACGGGGCTAGCCGTCGGGATTATGACGCTGTCTTATATTTCCTACTATTCTTCGGAATCCGATGCAAGACGGTTCTCTCCCTTTGATTACACTTTATTGAATAATAAAGGAATTGAATTTTTAGATCAGCTCGAGGCAGAAGGAATTGAATATGAAAAAGCAAGTTTTCAAATTTCTGTGGTAAATGTGAAAATGGCTGATTTATTTAATTTGGATGAAAAGAATGCCGAGTATATCAATGTCAATCAAGAGGCAACATCATCGGTCGTTCCTCTGTCGGATTATAAAAAAATCAATCCGGATGCCCAATTGAAAGACGGGGAGACCATTATTACAAGCTATGCCGATGTATTATCTGAATTGCTGCCGTTGGAAAGCAAAAAGAACATACAAGTAAAAACAAGCGGGAAAAATTACTCTTTATTCATCAAAGAAGTAAGGGAAGATGAGTTTTTCTTATCGGTGTTGGCAAGCGCCGGTTCGCCGGTATTGATAGTGACAGATGAATTATTCGATGAAATACAAAAGGTTCAAAAACCGGAAATTACAAGTCAAATCGGTATTAATTTAGTAAATGAAAAAGACCGTGAAAGGGCCGAAACATTATTTAAAAACTTGAGGGAACGAAAAGCCATTGAATATGATTATCAAAAAACTTACAAAGAATATTACGATGAGAATATAGCGCTTAACGGAATGACTATTTTTGTGACAGGATTTTTGGGACTGGCCTTTTTGTTGACAACAGGAAGCATTCTTTACTTTAAACAAATGGGTGAAGCGGAAGATGAAAGAGAGTCCTATACGATTTTGCGGAAAATCGGGTTTTCCAACGGAGAAATCATGCGCGGAATTTACGTCAAACAATTATTTAACTTTGGCATGCCGCTCTTGATTGGCCTCCTTCACAGTTACTTTGCGGTGAAATCCGGCTGGTGGCTGTTCGGTTCAGAGATGACAACGCCAATGATCATCATCATCCTGTTCTATGTAGCGATGTACACGGTATTTGGCATATTATCCGTTTTGTATTATAAAAAAATCGTAAAAGAAGCATTATAAGAACAGGAAACTATTTAAATAGGAAGAGAATAAGTTTCTGGATTCGATGAGCAAGTGGTTGGCAAAATTCGCTGACCACTTTTTTTGCTTTCATCCGGCATCCCTCCCGGCTTTTTTGCTGGTCAAAAAATTGTTCCTATTTATAATAGGAAACATGTTTAATTTGATGAAAGAGAAGCTAAATATTTAAATGAGATAGCGGAAAATTTTCAGAATTTTATTGGAGTTGATTTATATAAACTCCTCTTATATACTATAAAACAGCTTAGAAAGTACAAAATGAAAGGCCAATAAATTATTATAAATTTACGAAAACACTTGCTATCCGCTATGTTATTGTATATAATGTTGAATGTTGGTCTTTGACTGCGATGAAGCGGGAGGTTGCCGACACACCCGGCCGCTTTGCCATGGCGAGTGTGTGGGAAATTTCCGTGGAGAATGTCTAGTAATTAGGCGAAAAGGAGGGAAAATAATGGCAAAACAAAAAATTCGTATCCGTTTAAAAGCGTATGATCATCGTGTATTAGATCAATCCGCAGAGAAAATTGTTGAAACTGCTAAACGTTCAGGTGCTAGTGTATCGGGTCCGATTCCGCTACCAACTGAAAAAACAGTGTACACAATTCTTCGAGCTGTTCACAAGTACAAAGATTCCCGTGAACAATTCGAAATGCGTACGCACAAACGTTTAATCGACATCATTAACCCAACTCCTCAAACAGTGGATGCGTTAATGAAGCTTGATTTACCATCTGGCGTTGACATTGAAATCAAACTTTAATTGTCATAATAAAAATTTTTAACAATCACAGGAGGTGTGACAAATGACCAAAGGAATCTTAGGTAGAAAAATCGGTATGACGCAAGTTTTTGCTGAGAACGGCGATTTAATACCGGTAACAGTGATCGAAGCTACTCCAAACGTAGTGCTTCAAAAGAAAACTGTTGAAAATGATGGCTACGAAGCAATCCAACTAGGTTTCGAAGACAAGCGCGAAAAGCTTGCAAACAAACCTGAAAAAGGACATGTAGCAAAAGCAAACACTGCTCCTAAGCGCTTCATTCGTGAAATTCGCGGAGTAAACTTAGAAGAGTATGAAGTTGGTCAAGAAGTCAAAGTAGATATTTTCGCTGAAGGCGATTGGGTAGATGTAACAGGTACATCAAAAGGGAAAGGTTTCCAAGGTGTAATCAAACGCCACGGACAATCTCGTGGACCTATGTCCCACGGTTCTCGTTATCACCGTCGTCCTGGTTCAATGGGTCCGATTGCTCCTAACAGAGTATTCAAATCCAAAAACTTACCTGGACAAACTGGCGGTAATCGAGTAACAATCCAAAACTTGCAAATCGTAAAAGTAATTCCAGAACGCAACTTGCTATTAATCAAAGGGAATGTTCCTGGTTCTCGCAAATCTTTAGTAACAGTAAAATCTGCTGTGAAAAAATCTAAATAATTCACTGGAGAAAGGAGGAAACAGGAATGACAAAGGTAACTGTACTTAGTCAAACAGGTGCTTCAGTTGGAGAAATCGAATTAAAAGATGAAATTTTCGGCATCGAACCAAACGAAGCAGTTTTATTCGACGCAGTAATCGCTCAACGCGCTTCTCTACGTCAAGGTACACATAAAGTGAAAAACCGCTCTGAAGTTTCTGGTGGTGGTAGAAAACCATGGCGCCAAAAAGGAACTGGCCGTGCTCGTCAAGGTTCAATCCGTGCTCCTCAATGGCGTGGTGGTGGTACAGTATTCGGTCCACAACCAAGAAGCTACAGCTATAAATTACCGAAAAAAGTTCGTCGCTTAGCGCTTAAATCCGCTTTATCCGCTAAAGTGAATGAGCAAAACTTCCTAGTTTTAGATGCGTTAAAATTAGACGCGCCAAAAACAAAAGACTTCAAAGAAATCTTAAATAACTTGAAAATTGATTCAAAAGCTTTATTCGTTACAGCTGATTTAGATGAAAACGTGGCATTATCCGCACGTAACATCCCAGGCGTAACTGTGATCACAGCTAACGGAATCAACGTACTTGACTTATTAGGTCATGACAAAGTTGTATTCACGAAGGCTGCAGTAGAAAAGGTTGAGGAGGTGCTTGGATAATGGATGCACGTGATGTCATTAAACGTCCTGTCATTACTGAGCGTTCTTCTGAACTAATGGCTGAGAAAAAATACACTTTCGAAGTAGATCTTCGTGCGAATAAAACGCAAGTGAAAGATGCGGTTGAAGAAATCTTCGGTGTAAAAGTGGCGAAAGTCAACATCATGAACTACCAAGGTAAAGTAAAACGTGTTGGTAAATTCCAAGGATTAACAAACAGACGTCGTAAAGCTATCGTAACATTGACACCTGATAGCAAAGAAATTGAAATTTTTGATTTCTAATCGGGAAACGTAAGGATTTTGAAATGTAAAGAAGGAGGGAAACAAAATGGCGATCAAAAAGTATAAACCAACCTCAAATGGCCGTCGTAACATGACGTCGTTTGACTTTGCGGAAATCACAACAGATAAGCCGGAAAAATCATTGTTAGCGCCATTAAAACGCAAAGCTGGTCGCAACAACCAGGGTAAAATTACTGTTCGTCATCACGGTGGTGGACATAAACGCCAATATCGTATTATCGACTTCAAACGTGATAAAGATGGCATTCCAGGACGCGTTGCTACAATCGAATACGATCCAAACCGTTCAGCAAATATCGCATTAATCAACTATGCTGATGGTGAAAAACGTTACATCATTGCTCCAAAAGGATTACAAGTAGGTCAAGAAATTATTTCTGGTCCAGATGCTGATATTAAAGTGGGTAACGCTTTACCATTAGCAAACATTCCAATGGGTACTACAATCCATAACATCGAATTGAAACCAGGAAAAGGTGGACAATTAGTTCGTTCTGCCGGTGCATCCGCACAAGTATTAGGACGCGAAGGCAAATACGTAATTGTACGTCTTCAATCTGGTGAAGTTCGTTTGATCTTGGCTGCTTGCCGTGCGACAATCGGTCAAGTTGGTAACGAATCCCATGAGTTAGTAAACATCGGTAAAGCAGGTCGTTCACGTTGGTTAGGTAAACGCCCTACAGTTCGCGGTTCTGTAATGAACCCTAATGATCACCCACACGGTGGTGGTGAAGGTAAAGCGCCAATCGGTCGTAAGTCACCTATGACACCATGGGGTAAACCGGCTCTTGGTTATAAAACACGTAAAAAACGCAATAAATCTGATAAGTTAATTATTCGTGGACGTAAAAAATAATGTGATAAAGCTACGGTTCGATCGCAGAGCCGTGGTGAAATCACGGAGGGAGGTTACTAAATGGGTCGCAGCTTGAAAAAAGGACCATTTTGTGATGAACATTTAATGAAAAAAGTAGAAGCACAACAAGGTCAAGAAAAGAAACAAGTAATCAAAACTTGGTCTCGCCGTTCTACAATCTTCCCTAACTTCGTTGGACTTACAATTGCTGTTTATGACGGACGCAAACATGTTCCAGTATACATTACGGAAGATATGGTAGGTCACAAATTAGGCGAGTTCGTACCAACTCGGACTTATAAAGGCCACGGTAATGATGATAAGAAAACAAGACGCTAATTTTGAGAGGAGGTAGATCCTGATGACAACAAAAGCTAAAGCTGTTGCTCGCACAGTCCGAATTGCACCTCGCAAAGTGCGTTTAGTGGTTGATTTAATCAGAGGTAAGCAAGTAGGAGAAGCAGTTGCGATTTTACGTCATACTCCAAAAGCGGCGTCTCCAGTCGTTGAGAAAGTATTGAAATCCGCAGTTGCAAACGCTGAGCACAATTACGATTTAGATCCAAATAACTTATATATTTCTGAAATTTACGTTGATGAAGGACCAACTTTAAAACGCTATCGTCCACGTGCGCAAGGACGTGCAAGCGCAATTAACAAACGCACAAGCCACATCACTGTAGTGGTATCTGAGAAGAAGGAGGGTTAATTTTGGGTCAAAAAGTACATCCAAACGGATTGCGTATCGGCATCATTCGTGACTGGGAATCCAGATGGTACGCTGAAAAAGACTTTGCCGATTTGCTTCATGAAGATCTCAAAATCCGTAAATATATCGAAACGACATTAAAAGATGCAGCTGTTTCCAAAGTGGAAATTGAACGCGCTGCAAATCGTGTGAACATTACAATCCACACTGCGAAACCAGGAATGGTTATCGGTAAAGGTGGTACTGAAGTAGAAAACCTACGCAAATACTTAAGCGATCTTACTGGCAAACGTGTACACATCAATATCGTTGAAATCAAAAAACCGGATCTTGATGCAAAATTGGTTGCTGAAAATATCGCACGTCAACTTGAAAACCGTGTTTCATTCCGTCGTGCCCAAAAACAAGCAATTCAACGTACAATGCGCGCTGGTGCAAAAGGGATTAAAACTCAAGTGTCTGGTCGTCTAGGCGGTGCAGATATCGCTCGTGCAGAACATTATAGTGAAGGAACTGTACCACTTCATACGCTTCGTGCTGATATCGATTACGCTCATGCAGAAGCGGATACAACATACGGAAAATTAGGCGTAAAAGTATGGATTTATCGTGGTGAGGTCCTTCCTACGAAGAAAAACTCTGCGGAAGGAGGAAAATAATTATGTTAATGCCAAAACGCGTGAAATATCGTCGCGAACATCGCGGTAAAATGCGTGGTCAAGCAAAAGGCGGCCGCGAAGTACAATTTGGTGAATGGGGCCTTCAAGCTACAACAGCTAGCTGGGTGACAAACCGTCAAATCGAAGCAGCCCGTATTGCGATGACTCGTTACATGAAACGTGGCGGTAAAGTTTGGATTAAAATCTTCCCACATAAACCTTATACGAAAAAACCTCTTGAGGTACGGATGGGTTCCGGTAAAGGTTCTCCAGAAGGTTGGGTAGCTGTAGTAAAACCAGGAAAAGTTATGTTTGAAGTTGCCGGTGTATCTGAAGAAGTTGCACGCGAAGCTCTTCGATTAGCATCACATAAACTTCCTGTAAAATGTAAAATTGTGAAACGTCAAGAAACTGGTGGTGATTCTAATGAAAGCTAATGAAATCCGTGAACTTGCCACTTCTGAAATCGAAATGAAAATCAAATCACTTAAAGAAGAGCTTTTCAACCTTCGCTTCCAATTAGCGACTGGTCAATTAGAAAATACAGCTCGCATTCGTGAAGTTCGTAAAGCGATTGCGCGCATGAAAACTGTGATTCGTGAAAGAGAAATCAGTGGAGATAACTGATAAAGGAGGTCCGGTATATGTCTGAGCGTAAACAGCGCAAAGTTTACACTGGCCGTGTAGTTTCAGATAAAATGGACAAAACAATTGTCGTTTTAGTTGAAACTTACAAAAAACACAAATTATACGGCAAACGTGTAAAATACTCTAAAAAATTCAAAGCTCATGATGAGCATAACGAAGCTAAAGTTGGCGATATCGTGCGCATTATGGAAACACGCCCACTATCAGCTACAAAACATTTCCGTCTTGTTGAAGTTGTAGAAAAAGCGGTTGTTATTTAATAGAAATTCGGAAATAACGGAAATTCCGAAGGGAGGTAACCTAAATGATCCAACAAGAATCTCGTTTAAAAGTTGCTGACAACTCTGGTGCACGTGAAGTGTTAACAATTAAAGTGCTTGGTGGTTCTGGACGCAAAACTGCTAATATCGGTGATATTATCGTTTGCACAGTTAAGAAAGCAACACCAGGAGGCGTTGTTAAGAAAGGCGATGTTGTAAAAGCCGTAGTAGTACGCACAAAATCTGGTGTACGTCGCAAAGATGGTACTTATATCAAATTTGACGAAAACGCATGTGTGATCATCAGAGACGATAAATCACCACGTGGTACTCGTATTTTCGGACCGGTTGCACGTGAGTTGCGTGATAAAAACTTTATGAAAATCATTTCCCTAGCTCCAGAAGTTCTTTAATCATTTGATAGTACCAATTAAGGAGGTGCGACACATAATGCATGTTAAAAAGGGCGACAAAGTAAAAGTTATTACTGGTAAAGATAAAGGCAAAGAAGGTATTGTACTTGCCGCATTCCCTAAAAAAGATCGGGTAATCGTTGAAGGCGTTAATATTGTGAAAAAACATATGAAGCCTAACCAATTAAACCCGCAAGGTGGTATTGTAAGCCAAGAAGCACCAATCCACGTTTCGAACGTTATGCTAATCGATCCAAAAACTGGCGAGCCGACTCGTGTAGGTTATAAAATCGAAAATGGCAAAAAAGTTCGTGTTGCAAAAAAATCAGGTGCAGTTATCGACTAATAAGAAATTTTGAAAGGAGGTACAAACATGAGCCGCCTAAAAGAAAAATATAAAAACGAAGTAGTTCCTGCTTTAATGAATAAGTTTGGGTATAAATCTGTAATGCAAGTTCCTAAAGTTGAAAAAATCGTAGTAAACATGGGTGTTGGTGACGCTGTACAAAACTCCAAAGCGTTAGATGCAGCTGTTGAAGAACTAGCGATCATCACTGGTCAAAAACCTGTTGTAACTAGAGCGAAAAAATCAATCGCCGGATTCCGTCTACGTGAAGGTATGCCAATTGGCGCGAAAGTTACTTTACGTGGTGACCGTATGTATGAATTTCTTGATAAATTAATTTCTATCGCACTTCCACGTGTACGTGACTTCCGCGGTGTTTCTAAAAAAGCGTTCGATGGTCGCGGTAACTACACTTTAGGAGTTAAAGAACAATTGATTTTCCCAGAAATCGATTACGATAAAATTTCAAAAGTACGCGGTATGGATATCGTGATCGTAACGACAGCGAATTCTGATGAAGAAGCTCGCGAGTTATTGACACAATTCGGTATGCCGTTCCAAAAATAATAAAAGGAGGGCGAAATCGTGGCAAAAAAATCAATGATTGCTAAACAAAAACGCAAACCTAAGTTCCAAGTGCAAGCTTACACACGTTGTGAACGCTGTGGTCGTCCACACTCCGTATATCGCAAATTTAAACTTTGCCGTATTTGTTTCCGTGAACTTGCATATAAAGGACAAATTCCTGGTGTGAAAAAAGCTAGCTGGTAATGCCCAAAAAATGGGAAGGAGGTAAAAGGAATATGACAATGACAGATCCAATTGCAGATATGCTAACTCGCATCCGTAATGCGAACATGGTTCGTCACGAGAAGCTTGAAGTACCGGCTTCCAAAATCAAGAAAGAAATCGCTGAAATTCTTAAGCGAGAAGGCTTCATTCGTGATGTAGAATATATCGATGACAACAAGCAAGGTATCATCCGTATTTTCTTGAAATACGGAAAAAACAATGAACGTGTAATCACTGGATTAAAACGTATTTCCAAACCAGGTTTACGCGTATATGCAAAAACTGACGAAATTCCAAAAGTATTAAACGGATTGGGAATCGCTATACTTTCAACTTCTCAAGGTGTGTTGACTGACAAAGAAGCACGCGCTAAAAAAGTTGGCGGAGAAGTATTAGCTTACGTTTGGTAATAAGTAATATGCGAATGGAGGTGCAATGAAATGTCTCGTGTAGGAAAAAAACCGATTGAGGTTCCTTCTGGCGTTACAGTGACAGTTAGTGATGACAATACTGTAACAGTAAAAGGACCGAAAGGCGAATTAACTCGTCAATTCAACCAAGAAATGAAAATTGAACAAGAAGGAAATATCATTACAGTTGTTCGCCCTTCTGATTCAAAAGAACACCGTACAGTTCACGGTACAACTCGCGCGTTACTCGCTAACATGGTAAAAGGTGTATCTGAAGGATTCTCCCGTTCTTTAGAATTGATCGGGGTTGGGTACCGTGCTCAATTACAAGGTAAAAAGCTTGTACTAAACGTTGGTTACTCACATCCTGTAGAATTCACACCTGAAGCTGGTATCGAAATCGAAGTTCCTTCAAATACAAAAATCGTTGTAAAAGGAATCGATAAAGAACGTGTAGGTGCATTTGCAGCCGATATCCGCGCTGTACGTCCACCTGAACCATACAAAGGTAAAGGTATTCGCTACGAAGGTGAATATGTACGTCGTAAAGAAGGTAAAACAGGTAAGTAATTAGATTGAGCGTTAGAAAGGAGTGACCGCTATGATTACGAAACTAGACAAAAACAAAGTTCGTAAAAAACGTCATGCACGCGTGCGTACTAAAGTACACGGTACACCTGAACGTCCACGTTTGAACGTATATCGTTCTAATAAACATATTTACGCACAAATCATTGACGATGTTGCAGGACATACACTTGTAAGTGCATCAACATTGGAAAAAGGTTTCGAAGGTCCTGGCAGCAATAAAGAAGCTGCAGCTAAAGTTGGCGAATTGATCGCTAAACGTGCATTAGAAAAAAATATTACTTCCGTTGTATTTGACCGTGGTGGTTATTTATATCATGGACGTGTGAAAGCATTAGCAGAAGCTGCACGCGAAAACGGTTTACAATTCTAATAAGAAGGAGGGACATACTTCATGAGTCGTATTGACGCAAGCAAATTGGAACTTGAAGAACGCGTTGTTGCGGTAAACCGCGTTGCGAAAGTTGTAAAAGGTGGACGTCGCTTCCGCTTCTCAGCGCTAGTAGTAGTAGGTGACAAAAACGGTCACGTAGGATTCGGTACTGGTAAAGCTCAAGAAGTACCAGATGCGATCCGCAAAGCTGTAGAAGACGCGAAGAAAAACTTGATCGAAGTACCACGTGTGGGTGGAACAATTCCACATGAGGTGATTGGTCACTTCGGTGCAGGAAAAATTTTAATGAAACCTGCTTCAGAAGGTACTGGAGTTATCGCTGGTGGTCCAGTTCGTGCAGTACTTGATTTAGCTGGAATTTCTGATATCTTATCAAAATCTTTAGGATCCAACACACCTATCAATATGGTACGTGCTACTGTTGATGGATTAAAACAATTAAAACGTGCTGAAGAAGTTGCAAAGCTTCGAGGTAAGACAGTAGAAGAGCTACTAGGATAAGGGGGGATAATCATGGCAAACAAATTAGAAATCACCCTTACAAGATCTGTAATCGGCGCGAGCGAAAAACAGCGCAAAGTAGTTGAAGCTTTAGGTTTAAAAAAGGTGAATTCTACTGTAGAACATGCAGATAATCCTGCTATTCGTGGTATGATCAATAAAGTATCACATTTAGTTACTGTTAAAGAAATTTAATGGCTGAATTAAATATATAAGGAGGTGCCACCTAAGATGAAACTTCATGAGCTAAAACCAGCGGAAGGTTCACGTAAAAAACGTAACCGCGTTGGTCGTGGTATCGGTTCAGGTAATGGTAAGACTGCAGGACGCGGTCACAAAGGTCAAAACGCTCGTTCTGGAGGCGGAGTTCGTCCAGGATTTGAAGGTGGTCAAAACCCACTGTTCCGTCGTTTACCAAAACGTGGCTTTACTAATGTAAACCGTAAAGAATACGCAATCGTGAACCTTGACGCGTTAAATCGTTTCGAAGACGGTGCGGAGATCACTCCTGCATTGTTAATCGAAACAGGTGTTGTGAGCAAAGAAAAAGCTGGTATTAAGATCCTTGGAAACGGAACTCTTAACAAAAAGCTTACTGTAAAAGCTCACAAGTTCTCTGCTTCAGCAAAAGAAGCGATCGAGAACGCTGGCGGAACAGCTGAGGTGATTTAATGTTTCGTACTTTCGCAAACTTTATGCGCGTCCGCGATATTCGCAATAAAATTATCTTCACTTTACTAATGCTGATCGTTTTTCGTATAGGAACTTTTATCCCTGTACCGAACGTGGATTCAGATGTGTTAAAAGTAACGGATGATCTTAACTTGGTTGGTTTTCTGAACGTGTTTGGCGGCGGTGCTTTATCGAATTTCTCCATCTTTGCGTTGGGGATTATGCCTTACATCACTGCTTCCATCATCGTTCAATTGTTACAAATGGATGTCGTGCCTAAGTTTGCAGAATGGGGACGCCAAGGTGAAGTAGGCCGGCGTAAGTTGGCTCAATTTACTCGCTACTTTACCGTAGTATTGGCTTTCATCCAAGCCCTCGCCATGTCATTTGGTTTTAACCAATTATATGGTGGATCGTTAATTACGAATACAAGCTTCCTTTCCTATTTAACGATTGCAATCGTGCTTACTGCCGGTACAGCATTTTTGCTTTGGCTCGGTGAGCAGATTACCGCTCATGGCGTTGGAAACGGAATTTCAATCATCATCTTTGCAGGTATCGTTGCCGCGATACCTACTACAATTAACCAAATTTATGCCCAACAAATTGAAGGTGCAGGGGATCAACTATTCATCCGTATAATCGTTTTAGTGCTACTTGCATTAATTATGTTGGCTATCGTTGTTGGAGTCATTTACTTCCAACAAGCATTGCGTAAAATTCCAATCCAATATGCAAAACGGGTATCAGGCCGAGTACCGCATGTTGGAGCACAACAAACGCACTTGCCATTGAAAGTGAATGCTGCAGGGGTTATTCCGGTAATCTTCGCGGTGGCATTCATCATTACACCTCAGACGTTAGCGGCGTTTTTCGGTCAAAACAAAGTGACAACGTTCATTATCAACACGTTTGACTATACAAAACCTGTTGGAATGATCATCTATATCGCATTGATTGTTGCGTTCACATATTTCTACGCATTTGTTCAAGTGAATCCTGAACGCATTGCGGATAACTTGAAGAAACAAGGTGCGTATATCCCTGGAATCCGTCCAGGAAATGATACACAAAATTACTTAACGAAAGTGCTATACCGTCTAACATTTGTCGGTGCACTATTTTTATCCGTTGTTGCGATATTGCCTATTTTGTTTATTAACTTTATGAATTTACCAGCTTCCGCCAAAATTGGTGGAACAAGCGTCATCATCATCGTTGGTGTCGCGCTGGAAACAATGAAACAATTAGAAGCACAATTAGTAAAACGTCATTATAAAGGTTTCATGAAATAAAGGTTGGTTAGGAAACATTTTTTTGTTTCCTAAGCCAGCACCTTGGGGAGGGAAATGTCCGTATGAATATTGTTTTAATGGGCTTGCCAGGTGCCGGTAAAGGTACACAAGCAGAAAAAATTGTAAACAAATACGAAATCCCTCATATTTCTACAGGTGATATGTTCCGCGCTGCCATCAGTCAAGGCACTGAACTTGGTCTTAAAGCGAAATCCTATATGGATCAAGGTGCGCTGGTTCCTGATGAAGTAACTATCGGTATCGTTCGTGAAAGACTGGCTCAAGAGGATTGTGAAAAAGGATTCTTGCTTGATGGATTTCCACGTACGGTTGCACAAGCAGAAGCTTTAGACAACATCTTAGAGGAACTTGGCAAAAAAATTGATCACGTGATCAATATTCAAGTGGAAAAAGATGAGCTGGTAAAACGTTTGAGCGGTCGTCGCATTTGCAAAACATGTGGAGCTACTTATCACGTGGTTTTCAACCCTCCTAAAGTAGAAGGAAAATGTGATAAGGACGGCGGAGAATTATATGTTCGTGCAGACGACAATCCTGAGACAGTTGCTAATCGCCTGGAAGTAAATATGAAACAAGCACAACCTTTACTTGATTTCTATGAATCAAAAGGATTGTTAACTAATATTAACGGACAGCAAGATATCGAAAAAGTGTTTGCTGATCTCGACGCTCTACTCTTACAGGGCAGCCGCAGCTGATACCCGTCATTCTTTCGAAAGTCATAATACTTTTCGCGAGGGGTATTCGGAGGCAATATAACGAAAAAAAGTTGCAAAAGCATATAGTGCCCGGTATACACTGCTTGCGAAAGTGCTTATACTTACAAAAGAGTTCTTTTGTGAAGAGTGTTATGGGTTTCGTGGAAGCATCTAGTGAACGGGTATGAATTACTTGTGTTTCCGGACATCCTTAACAAAGGAGTACAGCTCTATACCGGATTGTTCATTCCCTGGATTGTGTGAAGCGAAACCAGCGAGCGTCTTTCGAACATCTCTCATACAATCCAATGTTTGTTAATGGAGTTGCTTCTAACCTGCAAAATTGTTGCGAGTGTTCTCAGACGGGAACCGTTTAGCACATAAAGAAGGGAGACAGGTTGATGGCGAAAGACGATGTAATTGAAGTTGAAGGAACAGTTGTTGAGACTTTGCCAAACGCGATGTTTAAGGTACAATTAGAGAATGGGCACACAGTGCTTGCACACGTTTCTGGAAAGATCCGTATGCATTTCATCCGAATTCTGCCTGGAGATAAAGTGACAATCGAATTATCTCCGTACGATTTGACTCGCGGTCGTATCACATACCGTTTTAAATAATCTTTGCACTCCGAAGACTTAAGGAGGTTGAGTTGAATGAAAGTGAGACCATCAGTAAAACCGATTTGCGAAAAATGTAAAGTTATTCGCCGACGCGGTAAAGTAATGGTAATCTGTGAAAATCCAAAACATAAACAAAAACAAGGATAATTTTTAAGGAGGTGCGAAAAATATGGCACGTATTGCTGGTGTTGATATTCCTCGCGATAAACGCGTAGTGATTTCATTAACTTATATTTATGGTGTTGGTAAAGCAACTGCTAAAAAAGTATTAGCTGCTGCTGGTGTTTCTGAAGATACTCGTGTACGTGATCTTACTGAAGACGAATTGGACAGAATTCGTACAGAATTAGATAAATATAAAATTGAAGGTGACTTACGCCGAGAAGTATCACTTAACATTAAACGCTTAATGGAAATCGGCTGCTACCGTGGTATCCGTCACCGTCGTGGTCTACCAGTCCGCGGACAAAATACGAAAAACAATGCACGTACTCGTAAAGGTCCTCGTAAAACTGTAGCAAACAAGAAAAAATAATAAGTAAAGGGGGTTTACCGAAATGGCTCGTAAACAACAATCACGTAAACGTCGCGTGAAAAAAAATATCGAATCAGGTATTGCGCACATCCGTTCAACATTTAACAATACAATCGTAACGATCACTGATATGCAAGGGAATGCAGTTTCCTGGTCAAGCGCAGGTGCTCTTGGATTCAAAGGTTCTCGTAAATCCACTCCATACGCTGCTCAAATGGCTGCCGAAGCTGCTGCAAAAGCGTCCCTTGAACATGGTTTAAAAACGTTAGAAGTAACTGTTAAAGGTCCAGGTGCAGGTCGTGAAGCAGCTATCCGTGCACTTCAAGCTGCAGGACTTGAAGTAACAGCAATTAAAGATGTTACACCAGTTCCACATAACGGTTGCCGTCCGCCAAAACGTCGTCGTGTGTAATGGGTGCAACTCTTTGGAGTACATCATTCTTGTGCAAGAAGAATTGTACAAATTTATAAAGTCAAGTTTTTTTGACTATTATGATGGTATGACCTATACAGTCGATGTTTTGAAGGAGGGTAAATTGAATGATCGAAATTGAAAAACCAAGGATTGAAACTGTTGAGATCAGCGAAGATTCCACATATGGTAAGTTTGTAGTAGAACCGCTCGAACGTGGATATGGAACTACTTTGGGAAATTCATTACGGCGTATCCTTCTATCCTCATTACCTGGTGCAGCTATTACATCTGTACAAATTGATGGGGTATTACATGAATTTTCAACAATTGAAGGGGTAGTAGAGGATGTTGCTTCCATCATTTTAAATCTTAAAAAACTTGCTCTGAAAATCTACTCTGATGAAGAAAAAGTTCTTGAGATTGATGTAAAAGGTGAAGCAACAGTAACAGCTGCTGATATCACTCATGATAGTGACGTTGAAATTTTAAATCCAGATTTGTATATTGCAACAATCGCAAGCAACGGTCATTTGCGTATGCGCATGTATGCAAGAAGAGGCCGTGGTTATACTCCTGCTGATCAAAACAAACGTGAGGATCTTCCTATCGGTGTGATCCCGATCGACTCTATTTACACTCCAGTTTCACGCGTTAATTATCAAGTGGAAAATACTCGTGTAGGACAAAACTCTGACTACGATAGATTATCCCTTGATGTGTGGACTGATGGAAGCATCGGTCCGAAAGAGGCGATTTCACTCGGAGCGAAAATTTTAACGGAACATTTAAATATTTTTGTTGGTCTAACTGATGAAGCACAAGCAGCGGAAATCATGGTAGAAAAAGAAGAGGACCAAAAAGAAAAAGTATTGGAAATGACAATCGAGGAATTGGATCTTTCTGTTCGTTCCTATAACTGTTTAAAACGTGCAGGTATCAATACAGTATTAGAACTTACGAATAAATCAGAAGACGATATGATGAAAGTTCGCAACCTTGGTCGTAAGTCTTTGGAAGAAGTAAAAGCAAAACTTGCAGAACTTGGCTTGTCTTTACGCAAAGAAGACTAAGCAATCGTTATTTATTATGTTCGAATAAAGGAGGGAACATTCATGGGTTACAGAAAACTTGGCCGTACTAGCTCTCAACGTAAAGCGTTATTACGTGACTTAGCAACTGATTTGATTATTAATGAACGCATTGAGACAACTGAAGCTCGTGCAAAGGAATTACGTTCAGTTGTAGAAAAAATGATTACTTTAGGTAAACGCGGGGATTTACATGCTCGCCGTCAAGCTGCAGCATTCATTCGCCGTGAAGTAGTGACAACAACTGATGAAGAAGGCAATGAAAAAACAAAATTTGCTCTTCAAAAATTATTCGATGATGTTGCGCCACGTTACGCTGATCGTCAAGGTGGTTATACACGAATTCTAAAAGTGGGTCCTCGTCGTGGAGATGGAGCACCTGTTGTAATCATCGAACTAGTTTAATTCTCAAGGGGGTATCCGGATAAACCGGCTAGGCTTGCCCCCTTTTTTACAAATGAATGATTTATACGACAATAAAGGCATCTGAGCGTTATGATGATCGAATGCTTCCATTCGTATCGTCTAGCTCTCCGCACCTCATTCATCCGGTTACGGCACGAAAAGGGAACGTTAATCGTTAACTGAAGGTTATTAGCGCATTTCTCCTGAATGAGGTGCGCGCTTTTTTATTCACATCAATTTCTCTATCAATATGTAAAAATAAAATACGTTTAATGATCTGGCAGAATTAAACGTGTTTTATTTTTATATATAGAAGTTTTCCAAGCAAACAGAGAAGGAGAGCCCTGTAGAGAGGAGCATAGAAATGACCGAAATTTTATCGTTTCAAAATGTATCTTTTTCATATACACCAGAAAAACCGGATGCCCGCAAAGCTGTCGACAACGTCTCATTTACGGTTCGTGAAGGCGAATGGATCGCCATTGTCGGTCATAATGGATCAGGCAAATCTACAATGGTGAAAATGGTTTGCGGCCTTCTCTTCCCTCAACAAGGAGAAATCCGCGTCATGCAAAATGTATTGAGCGAAGAAAACTTGTGGGATATCCGTTCGAAAATCGGGATGGTTTTTCAAAATCCGGATAACCAATTTGTGGGGGCAACCGTGCAAGATGACGTGGCTTTTGCTTTAGAAAATAACGGGATCCCTTATGAAGAAATGGTGGAGCGGGTTTCAGCATCTTTGAAAAGAGTGAAGATGTATGAATTCCTGAACCATGAGCCCCATCATTTATCCGGTGGGCAAAAACAGCGTGTGGCCATTGCCGGAGCTCTTGCAATGCACCCTAAACTGTTAATTTTGGATGAGGCCACTTCCATGCTGGATCCCCAAGGTCGCGCGGAGGTGCTGCAGACGGTTCTCGAATTAAGAAAAGAAATCGGGTTGACCGTATTATCGATCACCCATGACGTCGAGGAGGCGCTTCTTGCGGACCGCATCATTTTTATGAACCAAGGAAAAAAATACGCGGAAGGAACACCGGAAGAGATATTTGCATTAGGGGACAAGCTGATTGAATTTGGATTGGAATTGCCTTTTGCCATGAGAATGACAAAGCTGCTTCAAGCAAAGGGTGTGCCGCTTATAGGAAAAAATCTGACAGAAGAAGAGTTGGTGAATGATTTATGGACATCAAACTTCAACAAGTAAGCTTTGCATATTCAGTAGGTACACCATTTGAGAAGTACGCTTTATTTGATGTGGATTTAACGATTCCATCCAAAACATACCATGCCATTATCGGACATACCGGTTCCGGTAAATCGACGATTCTGCAACATTTCAACGGGCTCTTGAAGCCGACGAAAGGAACCGTACAGATCGGGGACCGTAAAATTGAGGCGGGAAAAAAGGCGAAAGATTTAAAACCTGTTCGCCAAAAAGTGGGCATTGTTTTTCAATTTCCGGAGCATCAGTTATTTGAAGAAACGGTGTTAAAAGATATCATGTTTGGTCCGATGAATTTCGGCGTTTCTGAAGAAGAAGCGGAAAAGAGGGCGCGTGAAGGCATCAAACAAGTAGGATTGCCTGAGGAAGTGCTCGAGAAGTCGCCTTTCGATTTATCCGGCGGGCAAATGAGACGTGTGGCCATTGCTGGTGTACTGGCGATGAATCCCGAAGTCATCGTTTTGGATGAACCGACTGCAGGGCTCGATCCAAGAGGACAAAAAGAAATCATGGATTTGTTTTATCGCTTGCACAAAGAAAGAGAATTGACGACGATTCTTGTTACCCACAGCATGGAAGATGCGGCCAAATATGCAGATCAAATTTCCATCATGCATGAAGGCCGCTGTGTGCGGACCGGAACTCCCCGGGAAATCTTTTCTGACAGCGAAACCCTTAAGAAATACCGGTTGGAAGTGCCGCGCATCGTCAATTTTCAGCAAAAGATAGAAAAGTTGATCGGAACGCCGCTCTCAAAAATATGTTTAACAGAGGAAGAATTGGCGGAAGAAATTGCCCGGGTGATAAAGGAGCGTGATCGTTGATGATGGAGAAAATGATTTTTGGGCGCTTTATTCCAGGCGATTCTTTTGTCCATCAATTGGATCCACGTTCCAAATTGATTTTTACTTTTATTTTTGTCATCATCGTGTTTTTGGCAAACAATACAATCACTTACTGCTTATTATTGGCATTTACTTTGCTGGCCATTCTTATTTCCAAAATTCGTCTCTATTTTTTAGTGAATGGGTTAAAACCTGTGATCATTTTGATCATTTTCACGTTTCTGATCCACATTCTCTTTACGAGAGAAGGCAGTGTCTTATTTGATCTTGGTTTTCTTAAAGTATATGAAGGCGGTTTGAGACAAGGAATTTTCATTTCCATCCGCTTCACCGTGCTTGTATTCATGACAACGATATTGACATTGACAACTTCGCCGATTTCCATAACGGATGGACTTGAGGTGCTGTTAAATCCTTTAAAGAAACTTAAATTGCCCATCCATGAATTGGCCTTGATGATGTCCATTGCGTTGCGCTTCATTCCGACTTTGATGGATGAAACGGACAAAATCATGAAAGCGCAAATGGCGAGAGGATCCGATTTGGGTTCAGGCCCAATCAAAGATCGGGTCAAAGCGGTTGTCCCGCTGCTGGTTCCACTATTCGTCAGCGCATTTAAACGGGCGGAAGATTTGGCGACTGCGATGGAGGTGCGGGGATACCGCGGAGGAGAAGGCCGCACACGTTATCGGAAATTAAAATGGGATGCGAAAGATACAATCTGCATTTTTGCACTAGTATTCATAACGGCCCTTTTAATCTTTTTCCGCAGTTAGAAAAGGGTGATCGAATTGCGACGAATGAAAGCGGTCATTGCTTATGACGGAACAAATTTTTCCGGCTATCAGGCACAACCGGGAAAACGGACCGTGCAATCGGAAATTGAAAACGTATTGACGGAAATGCATAAAGGTGAAAAGGTGCGCATTTATGCCAGCGGGCGTACAGATGCGCGGGTGCATGCCACTGGACAAGTGATTCATTTTGATACTAGGCTTTTCATCCCAAGCGAAAATTATAAAATTGCATTGAACGCGCAGCTTCCTGGTGACGTGCGCATATTGGAAATGGAAGAGGTATCGCCGGATTTCCATGCCCGTTTCAGCGCGAAGGGAAAACGGTATCGATATAAGTGGAATTGCGAGGAAGTGCAAAGTCCATTTAAAAGGCACTATACCGTTGAAACAAAAGGGAGAAAACCGGACGTCGGCAAAATGAAGGAGGGCGCGGGGTATCTCATCGGCACCCATGACTTCACAAGTTTTTGTGCCGCCAGCACCCCCGTGGAGGATAAAGTGCGTACCATCCATTCCCTTGATTTTGAATGGCACAACCAGGAGCTTCATATGGTCATTGAAGGAAGCGGCTTTTTATATAATATGGTCCGCATTATCGCAGGCACTTTGTGGGAAGTGGGGATCGGAAAAAGGGAGCCGGAATCCGTAAAGGAAGCCCTTGAAGCCAAAAACCGTGAAATGGCCGGCACAACCGCTCCACCCCACGGATTGTATTTGGAAAAAGTGTTTTATGAATAAGAAAACAACTTACCCTTGTGTATGACATTTTTCTTGACTAATGTTTTAATCTATAATATTATAACATATGGTATTTTCATTCCACTTATAAGCCCCGAAACTTATTAGTGTGAAAAATGGAAAATTAACGGTTCATGAAATCGATTAGGAGGATATATACATGCGTACAACATTTATGGCGAAAGGTCATGAAGTAGAGCGTAAATGGTTAGTGGTTGACGCAGAAGGCAAAACGTTAGGGCGTTTAGCTTCTGAAGTTGCGGCTATTTTACGCGGTAAACATAAACCAATCTATACACCACACGTTGACACTGGTGATCATGTCATCGTAATCAACGCTGAAAAAATTCAATTAACAGGTAAAAAATTAACTGACAAAATCTACTACCGTCACTCACTTCATCCTGGCGGTTTAAAGAAACGTACAGCAGGCGAAATGCTTGAAAAAGATCCAACAAGAATGATCGAACTTGCAGTAAAAGGTATGCTTCCTAAAAACTCTTTAGGACGCAAAATGTTCAAAAAGCTTCATGTTTATGCAGGTCCAGAACATCCACATGCTGCACAAAAACCAGAAAGCTATGAGCTTCGCGGATAATTAATTAGAGGAGGATATTCACTTGGCACAAGTTCAATATACTGGCACAGGTCGTCGTAAAAGCGCAGTAGCTCGTGTACGTTTAGTACCTGGCGAAGGCAAAATCATCATTAACAAACGTGATGTAGAAGAATATATTCCATTTGAAACATTACGTGAAGTGATTAAACAACCATTAAAATTAACTCAAACTTTAGGTAGCTACGATGTATTAGTAAACGTTCAAGGTGGCGGTTTTACTGGTCAAGCTGGCGCTATCCGTCATGGTATCGCTCGTGCGTTACTTCAAGTTGACCCAGATTTCCGTCCAACTTTAAAACAAGCTGGTTTACTAACACGTGACCCACGTATGAAAGAACGTAAAAAATACGGTCTCAAAGGCGCTCGTCGCGCACCACAATTCTCAAAACGTTAATTTATCAACGTTTACAGCCCATTCTGGATTTTTTAGAATGGGCTGTATATTTAATAAAAAGGGCTCTATAATATTTGGTGTTGGTGGATACAACCAGCACCAATTTTTTTACACAAAAAAATGAAACATGTGACAAACTCTGGTAAAATGTAATCGCCAAACCACATTTCCCAAAGGAGTTGTGTCGTAAGCCCGAATTCAAACGACGCATATCAATCGATCGTACCTCCCTGTAAGATAGAGTTATCGATTACAGAGGAGGTGTTTTTGTTTGGCAGTTGAAAAACTAAATATCGTCCCTGTCAATTTGGAATCCGATTCTGATTCAACTCCACCCTCAACGAGTCGTGGTCCTCTCAAACCTGTATGCGTTATTCAAGCAACAAATTTTAAAATCTCCTTTTACCCCGGTGTAAAACCTCACATCATTCAAACGGTCATCAAGGAGTTGAATAGCAGTGATTCATGATTTTACTAAGTGAAAAAATATCTATATCATTTGTGGTCGTACGGATATGAGAAAAGGAATTGATGGTCTTGCCACCTTAATTCAGGATTCTTTCGAACTGGATCCATATAGCAACGCCATTTTCTTATTTTGTGGACGGAAGAAAGACCGCTATAAATGTTTGTATTTTGATGGAGATGGCTTCGCCATGTTATACAAACGAATCGATAACGGCAAACTCCAATGGCCCAGAAATGAAAATGAGGTTCGAAATTTGACTCAACAGGAGCTTCGATGGTTGCTCGAAGGGCTCTCGATTCAACAACCTAAAGCCATCCAAAAATCGAAAAAAGGTGCCTTCTAAATACCGATTCATGATATAATCAACTCTATATAGAATCAGTACGGAAAAGTGGTGGATGTTGTGAACAATGATTCAAACGAAAAGTTAATTCAGTTATTAGAAGAGCAACTAGCTCATGCCAATCAAAAAAATGATGAACTGTTGAAACAAATTGAATTATTGTCACAACAAGTTCGTTATTTAACTAAACGGCTTTATGGCTCAAAATCTGAAAAATCAAAGTATCAAGCTCCAGACGGACAGTGTTCTTTGTTTGATGACGACTCTTTTTTTAATGAACCTGAGCACACAGGAGAAAAAAGCACGGACACTGTGACATACACAGTTGTTCGTAAACGACATAACAAGAAAAAACGAAATGATTCTTTTATGGATGGTTTAGAAATTGAAGAAATTCATCATCATCCAGAAAACTTACAATGCGAGTGTTGTCAATCACCTATGACAGAGATTGGCAGCACGATTGTACGAGAAGAAGCAAAATTCATACCAGCTACTATGAAGCGTGTTCAGCATATTGAACACGCTTATGAGTGCAGGTCTTGTAAAAAAGATTCGAATAAAGACTCACAAATCAAACGTGGAAAAGCACCGCAACCTGCCATTCAGCGAAGTATCGCAGGACCAACGGTCTTAGCAAAACTCATCTATGATAAATTTATTCTTTATTTACCTTTATATAGGCAGGTAAAGGAATGGCATCGTTATGGTTTACTAACCAATGATAAGAACCTATCCAACTGGGTGATTCGCACTGCAGAAGATTGGCTTCTTCCATTATATAATCGGATGAAAGAAACGCTCTTGAAAAAATCTATCCTTCATGTCGATGAAACCTATGCCCAAGTTTTGAACCGCTCTGATGGGAAGCCAGCCCAGTCTAAGGCTTACAACTGGGTATTCCGTAGCGTAGCATCTCAAGGTCCAGCAATTGTTCTGTTCCATAGTGCTTTATCTCGAAGTCGGGAAATTTTGACTGACTTTATAAAAGGCTTTAAAGGAACGATGATCTGCGATGGATATTCTGCATATCATGATGTATCGAATATTCATTTTGCCAACTGCTGGGCTCATGTTCGTCGATACTGGTTAAAAGCTGATAGTAAAAATGGACGGATTGGTGTGGATTATTGCAATCAACTTTATCGGTTAGAACGTAAATTTAAAAAACTTCGACCGAGTGAACGTAGAAAAGCAAGACAAAAGGAGTCCAAACCAATCGTCGAGGCATTTTTCAAATGGATTGATGAATCTCCTTTCTATGGAAAGAATGCCCTTGCCAAAGCTGCGGAGTATACATTGAAGCATGCCGAAGGCTTAAAAGCTTTTCTGTATGATGGGCGCATTGAAATGGACAATAACCCAGCTGAAAATGCGATTCGGCCAAATGTCATTGGAAGAAAAAACTGGCTGTTTTCCGTCAGTGAATCTGGAGCCGATGCGAATGCCATCTGTTTAAGCTTGGCTGAAACGGCAAAAGCTAATGGAATTGATTTTTATCAATACTTAGTGAAAGTATTGTCGGAACTCCCAAGTTTACCAATCCATCAACAGCCAGAAATATTAGATCGCTATTTGCCATGGTCGAAAACAATTCGTGAATCATGAGCAATGGCAAAATAGCCCTCAATCCGAAAAAACTTGGGATTGAAGGGCTATTCGTCGTGTGTACCAGAAGGGTGCGTATTTTTTTATTTATCTCACATATTTCGGGCTTACGTTGTGTCACATGTCTCACCATCATTCTATACGAAACCTACTCAATATAAAAGACAAAAATATCACATTTGATGAAAATTTTTGTTCTACCGAAACGATCAAAAAAGTAAAAGCTAAAGTCTTTCATGGGACGTTAACGTATCAACCAAAAGCTTGTTATGCTTGTGGCCATGTCTTTGATGANCCTAGCATTTCAGGTTTTCATACCTACTTAAAATTGCGTAAACAGCGTTATTTCTGTAAACATTGTCATTCCACGTTTACTTTAAAAACGAGCGTCGTGGCTAAAAACTGTTGTATTTCCAACAATACCAAAGTATCGATTGCTTTAAACGCCAAAGATAAAATATCCGAAAAAGATATTGCGATGAAACATAATGTTTCTCATGCCACTGTCAGTCGAGTCATTGACAGCTTTTATAGCTACTATCAACCAAATGTTCACTACCTTCCAAAGCATTTGTGTTTTGATGAGTTTAAATCAGTGAAATCCGCAGCTGGAGCGATGTCCTTTATTTTCTGCGACTCTGAAACGGGGGAGATTGTGG
>NZ_JBHSNQ010000037.1:0-47133 GCF_042655065.1 Ureibacillus suwonensis | reverse complement strand
AAAATGGCTCGAGTATGATCCTTATTTTGCTTCCTATCTAACCTCTTACCTCTACTTCGGGTACCAACTTAGTATCAGCAGGAACCAACTTTTGAAGTTGGGGAAAGAGAAAGTTACGGGAAGATAGTATCGTGGGGCAAGTCTCCAAATGTATATACATCTTTCTCCGCCAGTTTTTTACACAACCATTTTTCAAGAGCTTTTCCTTTGTACAATCCTAATCGGACATAAAGATTGAGCCATTTCAAAAAGGGAAGAGTTTTAGAATATTTCGGCGGATCCAATAACGATTTCGTGTCCAATTCTTCCAGTGCCTTTTCGATTTCTTTTACTGTGTAACCCGCTGCGATAAAAGCTGCGACAATTGAGCCGGCGCTTGTTCCGGCTACCCTTTTAAAGGTGAATCCCTTTTCCGTCAACACTTGATAGGCACCGACAAAGGCAAACGCTTTTATTCCACCGCCTGAAAATACACCATCAATTTCCATGTACCCTCTCCCTTATCTTTCATTGTTATACTTTAAGAAAAGATAAGGGATTTTAGAACTTTTTATCGAGAAAAATCGAAAACAAGTATGAAAAAAATCGCAAGCTCATCGTACTTTTTTCTTGTAAGGCCTGCGATTTTCCTTAAACGTCTTTTATTCATTTAAGATGGACGGATTTTGCTTGCTGGACGGATTTCCCTTATTTTCATTCTGGTTTTCTTTTTTTGCTTTCTCGTTTTGGCCGATTACATCTAAATCATCCGGGCTTAAATCATATCCGTAACCGTATTCTTCCCGGTCCAATGGTTTTTCTTTCTTCTTTGCCATATCGGTCACCTCCATCGGACTTAATTTGCCTCATCATGGCCGATTTATACTTTGAATGACCGATGAACGTAAAAAAAGGCGAACCCCAACAGGATTCGCCTTCTTCTTATGATTGAATCATATTATTTTTTCGCAGCTGCGTATTTTTCAGCTACAACGTCCCAGTTTACTACATTCCAGAATGCGGAGATGTATTCAGGACGGCGGTTTTGATATTTCAAGTAATAAGCATGTTCCCAAACGTCCAAACCTAGGATTGGTGTTTCACCTTCCATGTATGGAGAATCTTGGTTTGGAGTGGAAGTAACTTTTAGTTCGCCGTTTTTGTCCACAACAAGCCAAGCCCAACCTGAACCGAAGCGGCCAGCTGCAGCTTTGGAGAATTCATCTTTGAACGCATCGAAGCTGCCGAATTTTGCATCGATTGCAGCTGCTAAATCACCTGCAGGAGCTTTTGCACCGCCAGGAGTCAAGATTTCCCAGAATAATGAGTGGTTAGCATGTCCACCACCGTTGTTGCGTACCGCAGTTTGTTTATCTGCAGGCACTGCATCAAGATTTGAGATTAATTCAATCAAATCTTTATCAGCAAATTCTGTGCCTTCAACAGCAGCATTTAAGTTTGTCACATACGTATTGTGGTGTTTCGTATGGTGAATTTCCATTGTTTGTGCATCAATATAAGGTTCTAAAGCGTCATATGCATAAGGTAATTTTGGTAATTCAAAAGCCATGAAAATTTCCTCCTTTTATATAAATCAGTAATTTCTTACCTCTTCTATAAGATTATCAGAATAAAGATAGCCGTTCAATTATTACGCTCACCTGCTCAATGATTTTCAGACTTTTGACCGAAATTTGATCAACCCCAAAAATTCAGCCAACTTCACTATAACCTTATGAAGGGTTTTTTATACAATGAAATGCTTCATTAAAAAACAATCGCAATGATAAAGATGAGAATCATCACCAATTGAAGAATGCTTTTGGTGATCACGGATGTCAAAAAGCCGACAAGCGAACCGATCCCTGCCCGGACAGCTTGTGGGAAATCAGATCTTGCAACGATAAATTCCCCGAGCACCGCTCCAATGAAAGGGCCGATAATTATGCCCAAATACGGTATGATGAAAGGTCCAATCAACAACCCGATCGTGCTGCCCCAGAGGCCGGCTTTCGTGCCCCCAAACTTTTTTACACTGACAAGATTCGCTAAAGCATCCGTCATAAACAATAAAACCACGAACAATATTTCAATCAGCCAGAACCACCAGGAAAGTTCAGCAAAGGAGAAAAACAGCCCATACAAGATGAACCCGAACAATAAAAACAGCACTGATGGTATGACAGGATATAATAACCCTGCAAAGGCAATGATAAAACAAATGATAATCAACAACCAGGCCAGTATTTCCATCCTTTTCCCTCCATATCTTAACTGTATTTACGTAAAGATTTTGAAAAAGTTTCATTTCAACAAATTTGTCCATTTTTTCTTATTTCATGATAAACTTTCAATGGAGGAGAAGAAGATGGTCACACATATACAATTGTTCATAGACAGCCTATTTCAACCGAAAAAACTGGCGGCTTATCGTGTGCTGCCAATCGGCAAAGTGATTCAATACGTATTTATTTTGATTGCAATCGTAACGATATTTGCATTTATTCAATTTTTGACGGGCGTATCGGAAACGGCGATCCAATTCAAAGGATTGCGGCAATACGTCAAAGATATTCAATGGCTTCTTTATCCATTCGCACTTTTTTTATTATTTTTCACCTCTACCGTCCTGCTGTTTGTCAGAATTTCGATTTACTCGGCAATCGGGGCATTATTACTGAAATTGTTGAAACGGCGGGGAGAATATCGTCATATGTGGAGAACAACCGCTTTCGCCATTACTTGGTCAACCCTTCTTTCCATTCTATTTTCTTTCCTATCCATTTCTAGCTGGGTTGCAACAGTGGTTTCTTCGATCCTTACCATTGTTCTATTAATTTTTGCTTCATTAAACTATCCAAAATTGGCAAAATCGAAGTTCTGAATCCTTCCTTGCTTCATATAGTGGAGCAAGGAGGGATTTTTTATGAGGCTCTTTCTATCAATCGCCATTGCAATCATTTTGATAACGGTCATCAAAATAGATTTGACGGAAGGAACGGTTCCTGTAACCGCCTATTCCAAATCGGCCCCATGCAATGAACAACTGGCTGTGAAATATGTGCCGGTCATTACGGAAGAAGGGGATACGGTGCAAAGCTTGCTTGCCCAATATCCTGCCGACGAGAGAATTTCCTTGCCGGAACGTATGGCGGATTTCTATAAATTGAATCCCCATTTAAAAAAACAGGTCATTGTGCCTGGCGAATTGATCAAAATACCAATCTATTCTAGCAATCAAAATTGCGAAAAATAAAATGTTTCTTCCTTGTCGACACTATTTTACACTGCTAAAATAATGGAAGTGAAGGTACGGGAAAAGTACCTCAAAAAGGAGAGAGTTTTGATGAGTGAAATTATTCATCGTACAAAAACACGTCCTGTACGAGTTGGTAATTTAACAATCGGCGGGAACAATGAAGTCATTGTTCAAAGTATGTGTACAACAAAAACCCACGATGTGGAAGCGACTGTCGCTGAAATATTGAGATTGGAAGAAGCAGGTTGTCAAATCGTGCGGGTTGCTGTTCCTGATGAACGGGCGGCAGCAGCCATTCCTGAAATAAAAAAACGAATCCATATCCCGTTAGTGGCGGATATTCATTTCAACTATAAACTTGCATTAATGGCGATCGAAAACGGCATTGATAAAGTGCGCATCAATCCTGGAAATATCGGGCGCCGTGAAAAAGTGGAAGCCGTTGTCAAAGCGGCGAAAGAACGGGGCGTTCCAATCCGGATTGGCGTCAACGCAGGCTCCCTTGAAAGACATATCCTTGAAAAATATGGTTATCCTACAGCGGATGGAATGGTCGAATCTGCTTTGCATCATATAAAAATACTTGAAGATTTGGATTTCCATGACATCATCGTATCCATGAAAGCTTCCGATGTGAATCTTGCCATCGAAGCCTATGAAAAAGCGGCGCGCACCTTTGATTATCCATTGCATCTTGGCATTACGGAATCCGGAACACTCTTTTCCGGCACAATCAAATCCGCTGCCGGTTTAGGTGCCCTTCTTTCAAGAGGCATCGGAAATACAATCCGTATTTCCCTCTCCGCTGACCCGGTGGAAGAAGTGAAAGTGGCAAGGGAATTATTGAAATCCTTTGGTCTTGCATCCAACATGGCAACATTGGTTTCCTGCCCTACTTGCGGACGAATCGAAATCGATCTCATTTCCATCGCCAATGAAATCGAAGAATACATTTCCAAATTAAATGTACCGTTGAAAGTGGCTGTGCTTGGCTGCGCGGTAAACGGACCTGGAGAAGCGAGAGAAGCGGACATCGGAATCGCCGGGGCCCGCGGTGAAGGCCTGCTCTTTATGAAAGGCAAAACCGTACGGAAAGTCCCTGAGGAAACGATGGTGGAAGAATTGAAAAAAGAGATCGACAAATTAGCGGCAGAAAAATTGGCTGAACGGGAACAGCAGCAAATCTGAATTTAAGGGGGGTCTATCATGAAGCAGGAAAAGCCCCGTTTCGGTATTGATATCGATGGGACAGTGACTACTCCTGATACGCTGATTCCGCATATCAATAAACAATACAAAACAAATATCGTGCTTGACGATGTGGTTGAGTACGACTTTTTAAGCGCTTTCCCCCACCCCGTTGACCGGAACGAGTTTGCGCGATGGTTCAAAGAAAATGAACCGTATCTCTACTCTGTAAGCAAAATTGCCAACGATGCCCAACGAATTTTAAACCATTGGCATAAACAATATGAGTTATATTATATTTCCGCGCGGGACCAGCACTTGTATGACGTAACAAAACGTTGGTTTGAAGAGCATCAGGTGCCTTATGATCACATTGAATTGATCGGCAGCCACAATAAATTGGAGGCTGCAAAAAAATACCGCATTGAAGTATTTTTTGAAGATAAGCACGATAATGCGGTGGAACTTGCGGAAGAACTGAAAATTCCCGTGCTGTTATTTGACACCCCTTATAATCGCAAAGCCGTTCCTTCCAATGTCATAAGGGTGCAAAATTGGAAAGAAGCGAACCAATGGATTCAGCGCCATTTTTGATGGCATCGCTAGACTTGTCCATCTTGCCGGACCAGCCTAGCGTTTTTTTATATATCCAAAATCCCCCTCACCCAACGGTCCACAAACGATTCAAAAGTAATCCCATAGCGGTTATAAATATCATGATAGACAAAATAAATTCCCAGTTTTTCCAGCAACTCATCATTGATTTTCATGAAAACTTCCCTTCTATTAGAGTTGATTTCATTGAATTTTAACGGAAATTTCATATTCCTCTAATCCAACGATGAATTTTTTCGCTATTATGATAATGAACGGTAGTTCCATCACTGGGGGGTTGGTAATGCGGAGAATGCATTGTTTTTTTGCACTCATATTTTTTATTTTTCTACTAGCTGGATGCAGCGATATTAAAGAGGCGGTTTCCGGCATACATACTCAGGCGGAAAAAGCGAAAAGCGGTTTAACGGTTGATGCTTACTCATTGCGCGAATTTGAAATTGAATATAATGATGAAACCTTTACTGTAGAAGAATTGTTTAAAACTATTCTACGTGATGTCCAATGGGAATATGAAAAAAATCAAAATCAGCATCAATTGCTGATCAAGGGCACTTGGAAAGAGCCTCTTTTCGACTATTTGCAATTATCGGATGAAGTAAAAGAAGAACTTGCAACTACGGGAAAAATTTTGATTACATTAACATTTGAAGAGGATCAGCTGGTTCCCGGCGAAACAACGGTGACAATGAAATTAAAAGAAGATACATTGGTGGATGAAAAAGGAGAAGATATTTTACATTACTTTTATGATATTTATTTGGGCGAAAAAATGTGAATGGAGCCAATGCTGTGCACCCATCAAAAAAAGCTGACATTCGTCAGCTTTTTTAATTATATTTGTTCAAGAATAAAATGAATAAAATCATTCATGTTTTCGGGTGAAACCCCATGGCCCACAGGATATGTTTTATAGACCACCTTTGCCCCATATTCCTCAAAAAACGCTTTGCTTTTTTCACTCCAAACGATTGGGTAGTCATAATCATATTCCCCGTGGGAAATGAAAATTTTCGTCTCCGTCATATTCTGTTTATAATATTGATCTTTGACAAAGTCCGGCAAATATCCGGACAATGCAGCACATGCTTTAATCCGGTTCCCCATTGCCACACATAAAGTTTGTGCGATCACAGCACCTTGATTAAAACCTGCCACAAAAATTTTCTCCGGATCCAATTGATATTCGTCGATCGCTTGCAAAATAAAATCTTTGGTGACGGCCACCACTTTATCGAAAATTTCCTGTACCGGCTTTCCTTCTTCCTCAAACGTATAAAAGGCGTAACCGGGATCATGGGTGATCGGACCTCTTAAACTGAAAACATGGCAAACCTCCTGAATGCCCCCGATAATTTGCAGCAAATCCTCCTCATCACTGCCCAATCCATGGAACAAAAAGATCGCTGGACTTTGTTTACTTTCCACTTTAGGTTCGATATGTTTAAAAGTAAATACTGATTGCATTTTATTTCCTCCCGACTTATATCCTACTATACAACTATATTTTCTTTATTTTATGAAAACATATTATTTTTGCATTAATTTTGTTGATAACCCTTTTTAAGTTTTACTAGAAATCAATGATAATATTTCAAAAAATGTCGATAAAATGTATCTTTTTTATTATTTTTAAAAAATTTGTCTATTATTTGAAAATTAATTTGGTAAACTAAGATTAGAAGTATTTTATCAATTATCCTTCAACCACTTTCGGGGAAAATTTTACCGATTTTCATAGTAAAGGGGTGTCAATGTTGTATAGGGAAATTACAGTAGATCGCAGCTTATTATATATCGAGCAATATCATATCGACAATTTTAATAACCTGGCAAAAAAGTATAATCAATGCAATCATCTTGTAAAAGAGGGAGCACTTAATATCATAGATGCATGGATTATCGCCTTTAATATTTGGCTTTTATTACTTCCCGATAAATATAACATCATTCACTCAGCCGAAAAAACCCTATACTACTCCTCGAATTTCGTCATACTAAATGCACTTCAAGAAAATGTTCATTTTAATCAATTAAAAGCTCGAAAAAATCGCCCCGAATTATTATATTATATCATTTCTCTTTTACTGGCTACAGGTTTAAATAAATGGATTTTGCAAGTGATGACAAAATACGATTTAACCCATATGATTGAACGGAATAAACGACGGATCTACTTTGATGCGCATTTAGGGTCGGAGGAAGATCTCCAAGCCTTTTTGGAGGATCAATCAAAATTCGTGAAAGCGGCTGTAAAAGAGTTAAATTCCACAAATTCCTTTGATAAAATGATAAAACGTGCCATTGATGAAGCCTACAAAATTTTTAATGAATATCGGAATAAATCAAAAGAGCCATCCACTTCCTGAAGATGGCTCTTTTATTTGGTTATTATTATATTAATTGTTTTCCAATGTGGAAGCGACTTCCGCAATCACCACAATATTGTCGATTGTAGGACTCTCTTCGCTTCCGCCTGCAGGACGTTTATGCGCTTCTTTGAATGAATCGCTCTCTCTCCATGCCTGGAAGTCTTCCAGTGTATCCCAATACATGACTACACTCATTTCATCATAATCTTCAAATTGGGTGCTCACCAATACTTCCACTTTCTTGAAACCTTTGAATGTCAATAATGGGCCAGGTTGTGTAAATCGTGGAGCCATTTTTTTCGCAAATCCTTTTTTAACTTTGATGCGATTTGTCACTGTATACATAAAAACAAACCCCTTTTTCTATTGAGAATAATTATCATTTACATTATTAACATAGTTTAATGGAATACGCAATCCGTCCCTTTTATTCATTTGCCAAAAAATCAAAACGGAATGTATCATCCGTGATCGGTTCCACTTTTGCCAATGCATACGTGGAACCTTTTTGGGAAAAGAAATCGTATGTGGATCCTTCATTTCGGATTCCGTTCATTACAATGGGGTTGATTTCCTCCTCCGGAAACATGGTATCCAAGCCCAAATTCATCAACGCTTTATTGCCGTTATAGCGAATGTACGCCTTCACTTCATCCTCCAGGCCGGTTCCCCTGTATATTTCATCTGTGTATTGCAATTCATTGTCGTACAATTCCAGCAGTAATTCATAACCCCATTGTTTTAATGATTCTTGCTGTTCTTTCGTAAATTGGTTGAATAGATTTTGGGCAAAGATTCCGACAGCCACTCCATGAATCGATTCATCTCTCAATATGAGGGATATCACCTCTGCGCTGTTTCGCAAAATCCCTTGTCCGCCCAGATAGAGCGGATAGAAAAATCCGGAATAGAACAGGAAGGATTCGAGCATGACAGAGGCAAACATGGCTTTCCATAAACTCACCGGATCATGTTCTTGAATGGCTTGATAAATTTCCGCAATTTTTTGCGCTTTATACTGCAAATGTCCATTTTCTTTCACCCATTGAAAAATTTCTTCGATTTCGTCTTTGTTGCAAAGGGTTGTAAATATATAGGAATAGGATTTGGCATGGATGGCTTCAAAAGCGCCAAACACCGTCAATACCGCTTTCACTTGCAAATCCGGCACATGCCTTGCTATTTCATTCATACCGATATTGGTTTGGATGGTATCAAGCAGCGTGAGGCCTCCAAAAACCTTTTTATACGTTTCCTGATGCCCAAAAGTTTTCCATTGCGGTATATCTTTTGACACGGCGATTTCTTCCGGGAACCACATTTGCTTCCATTGCTGATCCCAAAATACTTTGGCAAGGCCATTGGTCGGCTGATTCCAATTCACCGCTTCATAAGTTAAATGGTGCATGCTACACATTCCTCCAATTTTTGTAGTCGTTGGCGCACATAATAGACCGTTTTGATGCCGCGTATCCAGGCATAAATATACACTTTGGCGAGTCTTTCCGTCGTCCACTGGTCCGTAACATAAACGGTCATGGAAATGCCCTGATCCACATGTTTTTGTGCCGCCACATATAAATCAATCATTTTATACGGATCCAGGTCATAAGCTTCCACATAAGTTTCCTGATTTTCGTTGTTCAGGAATGGCATTGGATAAATCGTGCGGCTATCCGCATAATCCCGAATTTCCACTCTTTCCGTAATGGGGGCGATGGAAGCGGTGCAGGAACGGATATATGAGATGGAACCCGTTGGCGCAATCGCCAGTCGATAAGCATTGAATAGCCCGTATTTCATGACATCTTCTTTCAATTTTATCCACATATCCCGGGTGATGATCGGCACGTTTCCCAAGGCTCTTTTCACCGCTCCAACCGGTTCTTTGTCCGTCTTATGGATGTAATTTTCAAAATAGTTGCCGTTTGCATATTCGCTCTCTTCAAACCCAAAAAAAGTTTCTCCCTTTTCTTTCGCCATTTGCATGGATGATTTCAATGAATAATAGTTCAATGCTTCCATGAAATAATCGATGAATTCGATGGACTCCTTTGAACCGTACCGAATATTTTGGGAAACGAGATGGCCGTGCAAATTCATCACGCCCAGTCCGACCGAATGCATCAACCGATTCGCCTTTCTGACAGAAGGCACATTTTTGATATTGGTCATGAGGGACACTTGCGTAAGCAGCCGCATTGCCGTATCAACCAGCTCTTCAAAACGGTGAAACTTCGTCGCATGGTGAATATCCAACGAACCAAGATTGCAAGATACATCCAATCCGTATTCATTCGGCTCATCTTTGTCATGAATGACGCTTGTCCGCTGCAATTGCAAAATTTCCGTGCAAAGATTGGACATCTTCACTCTTCCCAATTGTTTTAAAGGATGACGCTTATTGACGTTGTCATCGAAAATTTCAAATGGATAACCGGATTCGAATTGGCTTTTCTTAATTTCTGTATATAATTTTCGTGCATTGATCCATTTCAACTTTCGGATATTCGGGTTATTGAGCAGTTCCCCATACATTTCCGTCATGCTGATTTCGGACATTCTTTTTCCGTATTCCCGATAAATGTCATAAGGGCTGAAAAGGGCCATCTCTTCATCCTTTTTCATCAGCTCAAAGAAAATATCAGGTACAATGACGCCCGTTGATAAAGTTTGCAACCGGATTTTTTCATCGGCATTCGGCTTTTTGGAAGAAATAAATTCTTCAATATCCCCGTGGAAGATATTCAAATAGGCAACGCCCGAGCCATTCCGTTGGCCCAATTGATTGGAGTAGGCAAAAGCGTTTTCCAACAGTTTGGCAACGGGCATGACCCCGCTTGCCCGATTGGCGATTCCTTTGATTGGATCCCCCAAAGGCCTCAAATCCGTCAAATTGACCCCCACTCCTCCGCCAAGTCTTGAGAGTTCCAGACAATATCCAATGTTTTCGGCAATGCTGTTCATCGAATCATCCATCGACAATTTGAAACAGCTAACCAATTCACCCCGCGCTTTTTTCCCGCTGTTCAGGGCAGTTGGCGTCGCCGGTTGAAAAGCTTCCATGATGGCACGGATCGCCTTTTCCGCCATTTGTTCATTTCCATCCGCCAGATAAAGGGCAATAATGCTCATACGATCTTCATAAGTTTCTAAAATTTCCTTTCCATCCCGGCTTTTCATTGCGTAGCTGTCATAAAATTTTTTAGCGCTCATAAACGTTTGGAAACGGAACCGGTAGGCATAGGCGATTTCAAATATTTGCCGGATAAAGTCCATGGAATACTTTTTCAAGAAAGCTTCCTCATAATAACCTTCTTCTATTAAATAACGAACCTTTTCTTCTATGCCCGAAAACTGGCGCATGCGGGGATGAATATACTCGAAGAAAAATTGACGGGTGGCCTGCCGATCTTTCTCCAAGTCGATGCGGCCCGTTTGCCGATAGTGATTCAACACTTCATTATTGAGCATTAAATATGTTTTCATCTGAAAATCCCCCCTTGTATCGTTCTTTTATAAAACTCCATAATGGCGTGATAATTTTTTTGAAATCCCCTTAATTCAATCTTTTCAACAATCGGGATGCCATAAGTTTCACTGATCACATCTGCAGAACGGCAAAAATAAGAATGACCAAAATTGGAATTCCCGCTTGCCACCACTCCTTTGCAAAGGTGGGCATTATTTTTTAAAAACCCTTCTACAATTGGTGGCACTTCCCCAATTCCATCGGTATAAGTGCACAACAAAAAGGGTTCGTCCAATATCAGCCCTTCTTGAATTTCAATGTTCGGCAATCCTAATTGATGAACGATAAACCGCACATTTCCGGTTCTTGAGGCATAAGCGATCATACCTTCATCATGCCGATGATTTTTTTGGCTTCTTCCATGTCATCCATCAGCTCACCGTCAATTTCCATAACCGGGACAGTAAAGAATCCGGCTTTCAATAATCTTTCTTTCGCTTCTTCATTGGAATCAACGTTTATTTCCTCATATTGTCTTTCGAAACCCAGTTTCTTTAACTCAAATTTCATCAACATGCACTTTGGACAAACTTTTTTGGAATATAACTTCATATCCTTTCTCCTTTCCATCAATTCAATGACAAAAAAATAAGCCATACCCTTTTTCGGGTAAGGCTTTGAAATGGAAACAATCAGGCGCTAAGAAATGGACCTTTTGCTTCCATTTCTTAGCCCCCGAAGAAATGAGCAATTTCCGTTTATCAGGCAGGTCTCCTGGCTCATGCATCATCCTACAAGTTCCCTTCCCATGCCATTGGCACAGTGGATTTGAACTTTTCGTCAGCAATTACAGTTGCGGGGACAGCATCAGATTTTCACTGATTTCCCTTTTAATCTACTATATATAGTAGAACCTGATAAACAAATATACTATATATTGTGTTGTCGTGTAACATTGTAACATGCAGATTTGTTAAATACAAGTGGAATTGGAAAAACTTAATGTTTAAGCATGATTTCCAATCGTCTTAATGCTTTTTCCTGCTGAATGTACAACTTTTGGGCCTCTTCCAAAGAAATGAGTTGAAAGCGTATTTTCGAAAAGGGTTGAAGTTGGGCGAGTTTCGGCAAATCAACGGAAACCACTTGAGCCAATTTAGGATAACCGCCCGTCGTCTGACAATCCGCCATTAAGATAATGGGCTGCCCGCTTGGAGGCACTTGGACGGTTCCAAAGGTGACTGCCTCTGATAATAATTGGATAGGTTCTTTCGTAATTAGTGGACTATCCCCCATTAAACGGTAACCCATGCGATCCGCATCTTTCGAAATCGTAAAGATGCAATTGATGAAGGCATTCCTGCTTTTTTCCGCAAATCGATCATATTCCGTCCCTTTTACCACCCGAATTTCCGCATCCCGACTCTTAATCAACCAATCTCCCGGAAGAATCCCCCACTTTCCTTTTTGCACTGGCTTCGATTCCGGAATTGGAAGTTCGTCTCCTTTTTGCAAAGGGCGGCCTTTAAATCCTCCTATCCCGGCACGGATATAAGTGCTGTAACTATTTAATACTTTCTTGACTTGAATTCCACCTTTGATGTGCAAATAGCCCCTTGCTCCATCTTTGCAGGAGCCCAGCTTTAAAATGCTGCCCTTTTCGGCAAAAACCGGCTTCCACATCCGGCATGGTTTCTCATTCAAGAGCGGATGAAAATTGGCCCCTGTCAAACAAAACACCGCATCACAATTAAATTTCACCGTCGGACCGATTAAAGTGAATTCCAGTGCCGCAGAAGGCGCTTGCTGTAACAGCATTTCCCCCATGCGATAAGAGAGGGTATCCATTGCCCCTCCAACAATGACGCCATACTGCTGAAAACCCCTTCTTCCTGAATCTTGGATCGTCGTTAAAAGACCCGGTTTCAGTATTGTCATCGTCATGACCTTTCACCTTCTAATTCCATAAACTCTTTTTCAGTAATGGGGACAAAACGGATCCGGTCTCCTGCCCGCAATAACGTTGGCGGGTTTTGATCCGGAAGAAACAATTTTAATGGGGTGCGGCCAATGATTTGCCACCCTCCAGGTGTTTCAAGGGGGTAAATCCCTGTTTGCTTTCCGGCAATCCCTACAGAACCGGCCGGGATTTTCAATCGGGGTGTTTCTTTGCGGGGAGTTGCGATTCTTTCATCCATCCCGCCCAAAAAAGGAAATCCGGGTGCAAAGCCCAACATGTAGACAAGATAATCGTTTTTTGTATGTATCTCAATGACTTCTTTTTCAGACAAATGGTGAATTCGGGCAATTTCCGTTAAATCCGGGCCATAGATTCCTCCGTAACAGACAGGGATTTCAACCAATCTGTTTTTTTCCTTTGGCAAATCAATCTCTTTTTGTAACAGCCTTTGAAGCCGGGAGACCACTTTTTCGTACGGGGAGCGCCCTTCAATATCCCATTGATCCACTGCCATTACATCATAATAAACACAAACATTCGTATAACTTGGTACAACCTCTATCAGACCATCGAAGGGCTCCTTTTCAAGAAGGGAAAGAAATTTTTTTATTGATAAATGGATCTCTTCTGAAATGGCATTTCCGAAATAGACCAATACAGCACTTTCCCCCAGTGGTTTAAATTGTACGGCCATGTTTGCTACTTTCCTCCAATTTGTATCAATATTAAAGGAATTATATCAAAAGCACATTTTTTATGATATATTTTTCCATAAATCCATTGAGTATCTGGAATAATAAATTGGAGGTTATTGATGTGAACCGGGTCGATTTGAATTGTGATATCGGAGAGGATTTTGGAAGATACACGCTCGCCAACCAAAAAGAAATTTTACAATATGTTTCTTCAGCGAATATCGCCTGCGGTTTTCATGCGGGGGATCCATCCGTCATGAGGGAAACGGTGAAAGTGGCTCTGGATCATGGAGTGAAAATCGGGGCCCATCCGGGATTGCCGGATTTATTGGGATTCGGAAGAAGGGAAATGGCCATCACTTATCAAGAAGCTTATGATATGGTGGTCTATCAAATTGGCGCATTACAGGCTTTTTTAACGATTGAAGGAGAAAAAATGCAGCATGTGAAGCCCCACGGCGCCCTTTATAATATGGCGGCAAAAGATCCTGAAATTGCGGAGGCCATCGCAAAAGCGGTATATGACGTTTCTCCCGATTTGATCTTATTCGGCCTTGCATCGAGCGAATTAACAAAAGCGGGTGAAAAAATCGGACTTCGGACTGCCCACGAAGTATTTGCTGACCGTACTTATCAAAAGGATGGCACGTTAACATCCCGAAAACAGCCCGATGCAATGATTACCGACCAAAATGAAGCCGTTCAACAAGTGATCAGAATGGTGAAAGAAGGAAAAGTAAAATCCCGCCAAGGCGTGGATGTGCTTTTACGGGCGGATACCGTTTGTATTCATGGTGATGGTGAACATGCCGTGGATTTTGCAAGATTTATCAAAGGGGAATTGCTGAAAAATGGAATTGAAGTGAAGGCTTTCATATAAAATTACACTTTGGATTCAATGAAACTTAAACAATATGAAAGGCTGCCCAATCATGATTTCCACTGGGCAGCCTTCCTTTTAACGGGCAACTTTTGTTAATACTCTTTCCACCGATGCCCGGTCGAATCGCTGTTTTTTAGTGACATCCAGTTGGACAATTTCGCCATTGTGTACTGTAATTGATAAGTTGCCGTAATCTATATTATTTAATTGTTTAATGATTTGTTTTAACACGTCTTCTTTTAATTTAGCCATACCACCACTTCTTTCTTTTTATTCTTATTGAAATACTAAGGATAAGGTCGAAAAAAATGAATCAGTTCCCAAAACGTGTAAAACTTCTTCCTGCTTAGATTATATGCCGGGAAAAGGAATGTTATCACCTGTAAGCATAGGGATCAATGATAACTTTGCCACTGTGTCAATGCACTTTTCAGGTGGCAACCCAGGATCAAATCCGCCAGTTGCTCTTCCCCGCCAATTAATAATAACGCCATAGCTAAATCTTCTTCATCTAAAGTGAATTATTACCTTATTTTTTTCTAATTAATGAACTTTCTTCCCCATTCACATTTTTCGGAGTATTTTTGGAAACCGTCACACGGCGGACGATGCGGCGTTCATCGTAATCGGCGACTGCATAATGCTGGGATGCCAGGTTATCCCAAATGACAAGATCCCCTTTTTGCCAATTCCAGCGAACTGTGTTTTCCGGGCGAGTCACATAGCTTTGCAAGATTTCATAAAGCGCCGCTGATTGTGACGTTGAATAACCTTCGAATTGGCGGACGAAATGACCAAGCAACAAATGTTTCTTGCCGTTTTCAGGATGCAAGATTACCACCGGATGGCGTGTTTCATATTCGATTCTCGCAAATACACTCCGATGCTTTTCAATATACTCTCTTGCTTTTTCTTTTGATTGGTTTACATATGCTAAAGCAGCATAGTCGAATTTATTGGAATGGATTGCCCATAATTTTTCCGCCAATTCTTGCAATTCTTCAGGCAAATCAGTATAGGCCGTATGGGTATTCGCCCAGATCGTATCTCCGCCCACGGATGGAATTTCCACACCGCGCAAGATGGAATAACGGGGCACTTCAGGAACGAATGTCACATCTGTATGTCAAGAGTTGGCTTTCCCCCCATATTGGGAATCCAACTCAAGAATTGCTGCTGTGTTTTCCTTCACCGGCACTGTTGGATGGGCGAACAATTCACCAAAACGTTTTGCAAACTCCTCATGTGTAGCATCATCCAAATGTTCTTGACCACGGAAGAATAGCACCAAATGCTCATTTAAAGCTTCCTTGATTTGTGATAAAGTCTCCCCATCAATATCCGGCGTCAACTTCACCCCATGCACCTCTGCCCCGATGCGGCCCGCTTTTTTCACGATTTCAATTTTTGATTTTGTTGCCATCAAAATCACCCTCCGTTTTTATATTATTATTCTTATAAGATAACTTGGTTTATAAATAATAATTAACTTATTACCAAAATTTTAGAATGAATCCATCATGCCCTTCATCTGCATCCAAAAGTTTTGCTTCAAGCAAACATTCTGAAAAGCGACGATGGAAAGCAAAAGAGGTTTAACAATTTCAGCATCATAATCCGCTAAAATGTTAAACCTCTTTTGGAAAAGTCGGTTCGAATATTTGGTTGATAACAATTTACAATCCTGAGAAACATTTGTCAATAGTTTTCCGATAAAAAAACTTTGTTTTTTTATTTTGTTTCCAATTCTAAACCCAACCATTCGGCATTTGACAAACCCTCATTTGGTTTATGATGCAATTTTCCTGTTTATTGGAGAAGCACTTTATACTCAGGATACGGCTGATTAGAAAATTCAGGGCAACAGTGTTATATGTGGACGAGCGATAATATGATAGTAAAAAAAGTAGAAAGGGGATTGTGTTGAGGCAAAGTGAAATTGGAGGTTTTATTCTCCGGCTTGTATTGGGGGCCACTTTCATCATGCACGGTTTGGCAAAATGGCAGGAAGGGATTCCGACGGTGGCGGAACGATTTGCCAACTACAATTTGCCGTATGCAGAACTATTGGCTTACGGCGTAACCGGTCTTGAAACGATCGGCGGAATCTTTCTCATCATCGGGTTTTCCATTCGCTTTTTCGCATTTCTTTTTGTGCTGCTTATGGCGGGGGCCATTGCAACCGTGAAATATGACGCCGGTTTCCTTCATGGATATGAATTGGATGTCGCTTTGATGGCCATGGCCGCTTATCTTCTGTTTGCCAGCAATCGTTTCCTTGCCCTTGACAACTTCATCGTGGAAGAGAAAAAGAAAAAAAATAAATGAAAAAAAAGGTAGAACACGAGCTCGCGCCACTATGTTCTACCTTACATCCTTTATTTTTTAGTCACCAATTCAAGTTCAACCGGTACAAACTCTTCCACTTTTTCACCGTTCAAATATTTCACGGCCGTTTCAATGGCAGTTTTCCCAATTTCTTCAGGTTTTTGGGCAACACTTGCAGCCATTTTTCCTTCATCAATTTTCTTCAATGCGTCATCTGTCGCATCAAAGCCGATGACAACAATCTCTTTGCCGGCAGCTGAAATCGCTTCAAGGGCACCTAAAGCCATTTCATCATTTTGAGCAAATACCGCTTCAATATCAGGATGGGCTTGTAGCATGTTTTCCATTACAGATAATCCTTCGCTGCGGTTAAAGTTGGCTGGCTGGCTTGAAACAAGATCCACTTTTCCTTCCACCGCTTTAAGGAAACCTTCTCCGCGGTCACGGGCAGCAGATGAACCTGGAACGCCTTCAAGCATTGCCACTTTGGCACCTTCACCTACCAATTCCAACAAATATTCCCCTGCAAGCTTGCCGCCTTCCACATTGTCAGAGGCGATGTGGGCAACCACTTCACCGCTGTCTGCTGAACGGTCCACCGTAATGACCGGAATTCCTGCGGCATTGGCAGATTCCACGGCAGATCCAACCGCAGAAGAGTCTACAGGGTTGATTAATAATAAATCAATGCCTTGCTGGATTAAGTCTTCCACGTCGGAAGCCTGTTTGGATGCATCATCTTGCGCATCGACAACCACTAAATCCACGCCTTTTTCTTTGCTGACCGCTTTTGCACCATCGCTAAGAGTGACGAAGAATGGGTTATTTAATGTGGAAATGGAAAAACCAATTTTGTAAGAACCTTCTTCTTTTGTTCCTTTTGCCGCATCATCCTTTTTTTCCAATGAAGAATCCATCGAACAGGCGGATAACACTAGCATTGCAATCACAACGAAAAATAAAAGCTTCATGTTTTTCATCATAAACACTCCTTTTTAGTCTTTTTTTCGGTCTAAAAGTACTGCGAGCAGTATGACGATCCCTTTTACGACTTGTTGCCAGAAAGAAGATACGCCAATCAAGTTCATACCATTATTGAGAACCCCAATAATCAATGCACCGATTAACGTGCCGAAAATCCAACCTTTCCCGCCATTCAGGCTTGTCCCGCCTAATACAACGGCCGCAATGGCATCCAATTCATAGGACTCGCCCGCCGTTGGTTGAGCAGAATTCAAGCGGGAAGTTAAAATTAATGCGGATAACGCAGCAAGGAATCCGGAAATGGCATACACTGCGATTTTCACTCTGTCGGCATTAATGCCGGATAATTTTGCCGCTTCTTCATTTCCGCCAACCGCATAGACCCGGCGGCCAAATGTCGTTTTGTGCAAAATGAAAGCGAGAATGGCGAAAGAAACGATAGTTGTGATCACCGGAATAGGGACACCTAAGAAATAGCCTTTCCCAAATAATTGAAATGATGCATGGTCTCCCAAACCGGAAATCGGTTTACCGTTTGTATATACAAGCGTCAATCCCCGGTAAATTGTCATTGTTGCCAAAGTCGCAATAAATGGGGCCACTTTTCCTTTTGTAATAATCACCCCGTTGAAAGCTCCCAACACAAGTCCAAGGATTAACGCAACCCCCATGGAAACGATTGGGTCCGTTCCGCCTGCCAATAAACTGGCGGCAACAGCCCCCGTCAATGCAAGCGTGGAACCTACGGATAAATCGATTCCCCCTGTGAGAATGACAAAGGTCATCCCAAAGGCGATGATGGCACTGATGGAAACTTGTCTCAACACGTTAAAAATATTGGAAATCGTTAAAAAACTGGGATTCATGATGCTTACGACGATAATTAAAAGAATTAAACCGATTAACGGTCCCAGTTTCGATATCATTTCTTTTGACGACTTAGTCAACTTGCTCACCTCCAGTAGCAAAATGCATAATTCTTTCCTGGGTCATTTCTTCTTTTGAAACTTGGCCCGTTATTTTCCCTTCATGCATGACAAGGACACGGTCCGCCATGCCAATGATTTCCGGCAATTCGGATGAAATCATTAAAATCGCTACACCAGCCTGTGCCAGATCATTAATAATCTGGTAAATCTCTTTTTTCGCACCGATATCGACGCCGCGGGTCGGCTCGTCCAAAATCAATACTTCCGGCTCAGTGCCAAGCCACTTCGCAAGCACAACCTTCTGTTGATTTCCTCCACTTAACGATTTCGCACTTTGCTTTGGACTGGAAGTGCGGATTTTCAACTGTTGAATATATTGGTTGACAAGGGAAGTCTCCTTCTCTTTGTTCACCACACCCGAAGAAGATACTTTTTTCAGGTTGGCAAGGGACACATTTTCCTGGATGGAAAAATCAAGAACCAATCCTTTTGTTTTTCGGTCCTCGGTCACATAGCCGATTTTGTGTTTCATTGCATCAATCGGCGTTTTAATGGAAACTTTTTTTTCATCAATCAAAATGTCGCCACCGTGGGCTCTTCTGTAGCCGAAAATGGTTTCAGCCACTTCGGTTCTTCCAGCGCCCATCAGTCCTGCCATACCGACCACTTCGCCTTTGCGGACGTTGAATGAAACATTTTCAAACAAACCTTTGACCGTCAAGTTTTGAACTTCCAGCTTAACGTCGCCAATTTCCGCTTTTCGTTCAGGGAACCGTTCCCCAAGTTCCCTTCCAACCATCATGGCCACAATTTCATCAAAGTTTGTCTCCGGTATATTCCGTTCCCCTACATATTGACCATCCCGCAAAATCGTGATCCGGTCACAGATGGAGAAAATTTCTTCCATTCGATGGGAAATATAAACGAAGGAAATTCCTTTGGCTTTTAATTCCCGAATGGTTTCAAACAATGTTCGGATTTCCCGATCCGTCAAAGCGGCAGTCGGTTCGTCCATGATGATATACTTGGCATTGCTTGCAATCGCTTTTGCAATTTCTATGATTTGTTGCTTCCCAACGGAAAGATCTCCGGCCATCGTTTTCGGATGGATATCCAAACCCAATTTGGCAAGCAATTCCTGGGCTTCCTGATCCATTTCTTTATTTTTCAAAATCCCAAACCCGAATGTTTTTTCTTTCCCCAAAAACAGGTTTTCTGCAACAGTCAAATCAGGCAATATATTTAATTCCTGATGGATGATGACAATTCCATGTTTTTCTGCATCCTTTGGGGATTTAAAGTGCACCGGTTGTCCATCCACCTTGATTTCACCAGCATCATTTGAATGGATGCCGCCCAAAATTTTCATTAATGTCGATTTGCCGGCACCGTTTTCACCCATCAACGCATGGATTTCGCCATCTTTTAAATTAAACTGAACATTTTTTAATACGGCATTGCCGTTAAACGCTTTTGAAATGCCTGTCATTTCAATCATTTCATCACCTACTTTTGGAAGGAATCAATTAAAAAATCACACCGCATTGCAAAATGACATTGGCATAAGGCGTCGTTTCGCCAGTGCGTATGATGAATTTCGCTTTTTCTGTCAACCGTTTGAATTCCTCATGGGGAACATAAGAAATATTTGGAAGTGCTTTCATTAATTCATTTGAAAGCCCTCTATTCTCCGTTTGGATTTCATCCGCAAGTACCGCACCTTCGACCACCAAATCATCAAGCACTACTTCCAAGATGGAAAGGAAACCCGGTTCCCCCAATTTATAAGATAAATCGATGCAAGGCACGCCATCCGGTATCGGCAAACCGCAATCGGCGATGACGATCCGGTCGGTATGTCCCAATTTGGCAAACCGGCCGGCCAATTCTCTATTTAAAATTCCATGTTTTTTCAACGTTCATGTCCTCCTAAGCGTGCTAATACTTCATCCAACTTTGGCATGCCGCCTTGGGCCCCAAACTTTTCCACGGAAAGGGATGCGGCAATATTGGCAAATTGTACCGCTTCTTCGATGGTATTTCCGCTGCAAATCGCATGGGCAAAAGCGCCATTGAACGTATCCCCTGCTCCCGTTGTATCAACGGCATCCGTTTTATATCCGGAGATTCGCACAATTTTTTTGCCATCGTAAAATGCCGCGCCTTCACTGCCCAATGTGACAATGATTTTATTCGGATGCTCTTTTAATACCGTTTCCCAATCGGCACCAAAGATGAATTCACATTCTGTTTCATTGGGTGTCAAATAAGTGATTTGATCCATCCATTCTTTCCTGAAGTTTTTCGCTGGCGCCGGATTCAACAAAACGGGGATGTGCTTTTCCTGACAAATTGTCAACACATGTTCAATCGTTTCTACCGGAATTTCCAATTGCATCATCACCAGTTGACTTTCCAGAATGTGATGAATATGTTCATCAATGATTTCTTTGCTTAAATCATAATTCGCCCCAGGTATGACGATGATGCGATTATCGCGATTATGTAACAAGATATTGGCAATTCCGGTTGAATTCGTTGTTGTTACCACTCCGGACACATCGACTTTTTCATTTTTCAGATTGTCGTAAAGTTCTTTCCCGAAACTGTCATTTCCAACTGCTCCAATCATGCGTACCCGGCTGCCCAGTCTTGCTGCCGCAACGGCCTGGTTTGCCCCTTTGCCGCCTGGAATTGTTGAAAACCGTTTCCCTTGCACCGTTTCACCTTGTCTTGGGAAAATATCCGTTTCGACAGCTAAATCCATATTGATGCTTCCGACTACAGTTATCATTGTTTGAACTCCTTTCGGGTCGTTTCACGCACAACCAATTCCGGATTAATCAAAATATTTTTTTCCTCCAAGCTTTTTCCTTCAATTTCATTGATCAGCAATTCTGTTGCTGTTTCCCCCAATTGGTAAATTTTTTGTGCCACCGTTGTTAAACTCGGCGTAGTATAATTTCCAAGCTGTATGCCGTCAAAACCAATGATTTGCAATTCATCCGGCACTTTTTTCCCCAATTTTTCGCAGGCTTTCAGCGCACCGATCGCCGAAACATCACTGCTCCCAAAAATTCCATCGACGCTAGGATGTTTCTGCAAAAATTCATATGTTATGTTTTCTGCATCATGCAATTCATAAGGACTATCGACAACATGTATTTTTATATTTTTTCCCTCAACGGCTTTTAAAAAACCTTCCAGCCTTTCTTCGGATGAAGTCAATTGATTCGGCCCTTTTAAAATGAGCAGTTCAGATGCTCCGCACTCCAGCATAAAACGGCCCGCCAATTCGGCCCCAAGCTTATTGTTTGTCGTTACAGATGGAATATCCGTTTTTGGGGCACGGTCCAATGCAACAATCGGAATATCCGTTTCCCTGCTGATTCCTTCATCGGTGGAAGTGATGATGATGCCTGCCACATATTCTTGTGTCAGCACTTTCAAATAATGTTTTTCTTTTAAAGGGTCTTCATCCGAATTGCATAATATGACGGTATAGCCGAATCGGTAAGCGGTATCTTCAACCGCGCGGGCAAGTTCCGGGAAGAATGGGTTTTTGATATCCGGAATGATTAATCCAATCAAATTTGATTTTTTGGTTGAAAGTGTCCGCGCCACATTATTTGGGACGAAATTCAACTCTTTGATTGCCCGCTCGATCGCTTCTTTTGATTTTTTTCCGACATACCCATTTTGGTTGATGTATCTGGAAACAGTTGCAACAGAAACATTGGCCCTTCTTGCTACATCATGGATTGTTGCCATCTAATCACCCGCCGCAAATTGTGGTACCGGTTACACATTTGGGCTAATGAAATATGTAATCGGTTACATATTCTTACTCCGAAAAAATGTGTAATCGGTTACACATTACTAATAGTATTTCTTTCATTCAAGTGGTGAAATAATCTTTTATAGTATGTCACTTTTCATCCATTTAGGCTATACCAATTATGACAGTTCACAAAATGTTCAATATTTTGTAACGAAATGGCAATTTTTCAATCGAATCATTTACACTGATGCCGCGGATGGGACATTTTTTTCTTCAACAATTTAATTTCAGGAGTTGCCCGAATTAAATAAAGCGAATTGGAGAACAAGGTGTTCTCTCAATTCGCTTTCCCATATTAAAACAGCCCGATGGCATTTCCTTTTTCATCAACGTCCATATTTAGTGCTGCAGGTGTTTTTGGCAAACCTGGCATGGTCATAATCTCACCTGTCAAACAAACTAAGAACCCTGCCCCCAATTTCGGGATGATTTCTCTCACAGTAATCGCAAATTCTTTTGGACGGCCAAGCAATTTTGGGTTGTCCGTTAGTGAATATTGGGTTTTTGCCATGCAGATTGGCAGGTGATCCCAACCATTTTCCTCAATCACTTTCAACTGCTTTTTCGCTTGATCGGTAAATACGACACCCGTACCGCCGTATACTTTTTGAACAATCGTTGCAATCTTTTGTTCCACGGAATCGGATAAATCGTATAACGGAGCATATTGTTTTGGTTCATCCAACACCTCAAGCACCTGTTTGGCAAGGTCGATTCCACCTTTTCCGCCTTCTTCCCATACATTCGTTCTTGCCATCCGGACATGATTTCTTTTTGCCCATTCCAAAAGTGCCTGAATTTCTTCCTCCGTATCTGTGATAAAGCGGTTTACAGCTACAATCGGTTCAATGCCGAAATTTCTCACCGTTTCCACATGACGTTCCAGGTTTGAAATTCCTTGCAATAGAGCGGAAACATTTCCCTTTGTTAACTCCGCCTTTTCCACCCCGCCATGCATTTTTAATGCGCGGATGGTTGTCACAATGACTACCGCATCAGGATGGAAATTGCCTATTCTCGCTTTGATGTCCATGAATTTTTCGGCACCCAAATCCGCCCCAAAACCGGCTTCCGTGACCACGATATCCGCAAGTTTGCGTGCCGTTTGTGTTGCAATGAGGGAATTGCAGCCGTGGGCGATGTTTGCAAAAGGGCCGCCATGAACAAGGGCAGGTGTCCCTTCGATCGTTTGCACGATATTTGGATTGAATGCTTCTTTCAAAATGAGGGTCAATGCCCCTTCAATGCCCAAATCTTTCACATAAACGGGCTTTCGGTCATAGGTGTATCCGATCAAAATATTGGATAAACGTTCTTTTAAATCTTCAAGGCTTGTTGCCAAACAAAACACTGCCATAATCTCGGAGGCGACGGTAATATCAAAGCCATCTTCCCTTGGCACACCTTGGGCCGGCCCTCCAAGCCCAACCACCACTTTTCTAAGGGCACGGTCATTCATGTCCAAAACCCGTTTCCAAATGATCCGTCTTGGGTCAATGTTCAATTGATTGCCTTGGTGGATATGGTTATCAATGATGGCTGCAATCAGATTATTGGCCGTTGTAATCGCATGGAAGTCTCCATTGAAATGCAGATTGATTTGTTCCATCGGGAGCACTTGGGCATAACCGCCGCCGGTTGCCCCGCCTTTCAATCCGAAAACGGGACCTAATGATGGTTCGCGAAGGGCTACCACAACTTTTTGATTTAATTGTTTTAAAGCATCGGCTAGCCCTATCGTAACGGTCGTTTTCCCTTCTCCGGCCGGCGTCGGATTGGTTGCTGTAACCAGCACCACTTTTCCATTCGGCTCCCCTGGGATTTTATTCGGATCGATTTTTCCTTTATAGCGTCCATATTGCTCAAGGGCATCTTCAGGAATATTTGCGCTTTTTGCAATTTCCGTTATCGGTTTTATTTCTGCGTTGTAAGCAATTTCTAAGTCGGTTAAAGGTTTCGTGATTGTCATACTAATTCCTCTTTCTGATCGATGATAATAATGCGAATTTTCTTTTGGTTATTGTCGGACATCATCAGTGATTCTTTATGATTCCTTTTTACTACGAACATTATTATTTGCACCAGCGTATGTTTTATGATGCTGATCTGTTTTGAAACATCCAAGCACCATTATACTATTATTCCAGAAAAATGCCCCATAAGTATATCAAATTTCCTCAATTGGCAATATTCAATATGTATTTGTAAACTTCCAAAAAATAGGGCTGCCATTTGAGACAGCCCAATGATTATTCGGGATGAAAATTTGTTTTTCAAATCATGTTTATTTTCTTTTGCAAATAGATGTTTTCGAATTCTTCAATCGGACATGGTCTGCCGAAATAATATCCTTGTATATAGCGGCAATTTTCATTTAACAGGAAATTTAATTCCTCTTCCGTTTCCACCCCTTCCGCAATCACTTCCAAGTTTAACTGGTGTGCCACTTTGATCATCGCTGATGTGATACTTGCATTTTCCGGATGGTTGGATATATTGCGGATAAAGGTTTGATCAATTTTTACACCATCGATTTTANCATTTCTTTTAATTCCTTTAATGTTTTTTGTACAACTGCCTCGTTGCGCATGATGGAGTTTTCAGTTATTTCGATTTCCAGCCACTTTCCTTCCAATTCAAATCGGTTTAATAACTCTCGGATGCTTTCGGCGAAGTCTTGTTGAATAAAACGTTTGGACGTGATGTTTACACTGATGGGAATGAGCGAAAATCCCTCGTTTCTCCAGGATGCTAACTGTTCACATACCCTTTTCATCATCCAATCGCCAATGGAATCGATCAAGCCCGTTTCTTCCGCAATCGGAATAAATTGACCCGGCGGTAATAAACCGTATTTCGGATGATTCCAGCGAATCAATGATTCCGCTCCGACAATCTTCCTGTTTTTTGCATCCACCCTCGGTTGGAAATAAGCCACCAACTCATCATTCATAATGGCTTTTCTTAAATCCCTCTCCAATATAAATGATTTATAATGAGCCTTGTTCATCGAACGATCAAAGACTTGATACATATTCCGGCCAAGTTCTTTTGCCTTGTAAAGTGCAATATCCACACTTTTCATCAACTTCGTCACATCCGTATCATTGGATGGAAAAACGATTCCGATACTTGCGGTTACGAATAATTCAAACCCCTGCACATAAAAAGGCTGCTTTAAACTGTCCAAAATATTTTGGGCAGTTTCAGTCACTTCCTCTTCCGATTCTATATTCGGACAGAGTATCATAAATTCGTCCCCACCCATCCGGGCTACAAAAAATATGTCTTTATGAAGATTCTGTTGGAACCTTTCCGCAATTTGCTGCAGCAGTTCATCGCCCACAAAATGCCCCAACGTATCATTGATAAATTTAAAGCGGTCCAAATCCAACGATAAAATTGCAAACTTTTGATTGTTTTCTTTCGCCAGTTTCAAAGTTTCCTGAATTTGTTTTCCCATCCAACGGCGATTATATAACCCGGTTAATTCATCATGATGGGCCAAATAGGCGTTCTGTTCTTGCACAAGCTTTTGTTCTGTAATATCTTTGCCGATTGAATAGACTCCTTCGATTTCATTATCCACCACGATTGGCACCAAAGTGACATTTAAAAATCTCCGTTGTCCGTTATTTTTCACTTCATGTTCAAAAAATTGCACTTCTCCCCGGATCGCTTTGTTAAAATACTCCGCAATTATCGGCCGATCTTCTTCTACGGTGGCTTCAATCAACCCCAATTTTCCGAACATATCTTCCTTTACGCCGATCAACTCCATCGTTTTCGGGTTCATATCGACGATAATCCCGTCTTTATTGATGGTCGTAATATATTCATGGCTATAATGGATTAAAGATTGATAGCGTTCTTCATTCACTTTCAGCTGCTTCTGTACATCACGAAATTCCGAAAAATCATAAATTGTGCCAAACACTTCCATAACCGCACCGTTATGTATAATTGGATCTAAATCCACGTAAATCAGCTTGCCATTCAACTCCAATTCAAAGTTTACTTTCTCCCCTTCAAAGGCTTTTATGTACATTGTATGCTTCAGTTCAGCAATGTCTGGTTCAAATACTTCAAAAGGTGTTTTCATTAATATCCGCTCTGTATTTCCCCCCAATTCAACCATTAATCTTCCTTCTGACATGGTATATTTCATTGAACCATCCTGCTCTTTTCGCACTTTGAAAAAACCATATTGGAGATTTTGCAATGTTCGAATAAAATTCGATTTCCCTTTTGATTCAAGCTGCTTTATTTCAGTAATATCCGTATGGAATCCAATCATATACTTCAGTTTCCCTTTGTCGTCTTTAAAAGGCACAATAATAGTGGAAGTCCAAAAGATGCTGTCATCCTTTGTTTTATGCTGCATTTCACCCCTCCAGGTGCGGCCGGATTTCACCGTTTCCCATATCTCGTCGAAAAGGTGCTTTGATTCAAATCCGGCATGAAAAGTTCGGACATTTAGCCCAATAATTTCATTTTGATCATATTTTAAGCGCTTACAATATTCTTCATTTGCATAAAGGATTGTGCCATCCCGGCTGATAATGGTCATATCAGCCCATTGATTCATGGCATATAGAAGAGGAGCCAAAATTTTATAAAATGCATCCATATCCGTAATTTTTTGTAAATCTAAAGCGGTAGAGAATTGCTGAATAAACGTTTTTGCCAAACCCAAATTATCTTTTTCCATATTTGCCATAGATCTCACCTTTATATCTCAGATTGCTGCATGAACATAACTTTATCTATATTATATTAATATACACTAATATATTGTATAAATTTTTTGACAATAGGTTAATCTATTTTTTATCAAAATTTTTTAAAAAAATCCTTTATCCGGTTTCGATCGCATCAAACGATCAAAACCGAATAAAGGATTCCAATGCCTATTGATCCGAATGGAGATGGCCTGCATCCCATTTTCCTCAAGGCTTCAAAAAAGCGGACCAGAGAGAGTTTTTCTTCTCCCAATCCGCTATCACGTCATTCAATCCTCCTGAATCGGTACATATCCCACTTTTTCAATCAATTTTTGACCTTGAGGAGATAAAACCCAATCAATCAATTTTTGCACATTTGGATTATCCGTTCCCGCGGTAACAATATAAAATTCTCCGGTAATCGGATACTCTCCGCTGCGGATCGTTTCTTTTGTCGGTGGCACTCCGTCAACGGACAATAACTTGATTTCCTTATTCCCCACCATTTCTTGTGAATAATATCGAAACGTATAACCGATGGCGTTTTCAAAATTTCGGTATTGGGCGACCTCATTGATGATTTCTCCCATTCCGCTGGCGACATTTTCCCTTGGCGGGTCCATGATCGGCGTATCCCCCATTAGCGACTGTAACGCCGTTTGGGATCCGCTGTCTTCCGGCCGTTGGTAAGCACGAATCGGCTCATTTTTTCCTCCAACTTCTTTCCAGTTGGTAATTTTTCCTGAATAGATATCTTTTATCTCTTGCAGTGTCAGCCCATCCACTTCATTTTTTTGATTTACGAAAAAGACAAAAGCTTCTTTTCCAATAGGGGTCAATTGCAATTCGACACCTTTTGCTTTCGCCCGTTGCAGTTGATTTTTGGATGGTTCATTGACAAAAATCAAATCCACTTTTCCGTTGATCAGATTTTCATAAGCTTCCGGCGTCGTATTAACCATCACTTCACTGTTATAAGGATCGTAAGTTTTCTTTGGATACGTCGCTTGGGCTATGGCGGAATACAAAGGATACAATGCCGTTGCTCCATCCATGACCGGCAACGGTTCCGTCAACTGAAGGGATGCTTCCTCATCCAAAGAGACCACTTTCGAATCTTCCTCGAAAGGCATATATTCAAATATATCCACTTCTGATGAAACGGTTGGAATGCTGTCTATATATTTTTCGTAAATCGGCCATACAGAACCGGCCGCAAGGGCAACAAAAGAAATCCCGATAAACCACAGAACCCTTTTCTTTGTTTTGAAAAAGCGGAACAAAAAGGCCAAAAAGAGCAAATAAAGAATAAGGGCTGATATGATCATGAATGGGATCCACTCAAAGTTTCCTATCAACAATGCCATAAAAACACCGGCAAAAGTGAAAAAACCTAGTACGATCAAAACAAGAATTGAAGCAAAAATATTGGTTATCATAAAAAATACCTCCTATAAGAAGATATTTCTTCATCTAGGAGGCATTTTCCTTTAATTGATTTAACGAACAAATAAATATTTTCCTTTCTCCAATACCACTTGCTTTTCTTCTTTTGCACCGCCGATTGTCACTTCGGCAATTTCATTTTTCCGGCCCAAATTGAAGCTGAAATGGCAATTTGGCGCTTTCAGTTTTATGTATGCCGGCGTGCTTTCCACGATTTCATGCTGAAATAAATCGGCCCACTCTTCCGCCCACTTTAAATCAGTGACCGTAAAAGAGATTTCCTTGATTGATACTTCACCGATCGGATGTTTTTGAATAGTTCCATTCTTTGCTAAATCATTGTAACGTTCCTCGTCGGAACCATCCCACTGGATGAGAAAGGGAAATTCAAAAGGTGAATCTTTTTTTCCGAAATGCAATAATTTCCAAGTCAGTACGCTTCCATCCGGCCGAACCCTTGAAAAAGAATCCGGCCCAATTACTTCATATCCTCTTTCCCGCAATTTTACCGCGTCTTCTTCGATGGAATTTGTTCTTAAAGCAATCCGCGTAAGTCCAACCTGTTCGTTCCGTTTTTTGTATGACGCATGCAGAGTGAAAGGAATTTTCGCAGATTGTTCCAACAGTTCTTTATCAAAGACGCCAATAAATTCGATGTAGGATAACCCGAAATAACAGAGGGCATTATACGTTCCCCACATTTCATGCTTTCCGCCTTCCACCGTATGAAGGCCAAGCTCTCTCGTTTTTTCCGCCATGGATTTTGGCTCTTTAACAAAATGAACAATATGATCAAGCCAATACATATTCATCCCCCATTAAACTTCAGATGTTGCCGCAATTTCGCCAATATCGGTCAATGATGCATCCCAATCTTTTCCGACATCCACCCAATCTTTGGCGTATGAATATTCAAACAACTCATCACATGTTAATTCAATCGCCGAATTGATGCTGCCGCACGCAGGGAACACCGTTGAAAAACGCTTTAACGAAACATCCAAATAGACATCCAAATCATGGGCCAACCCAAAAGGACAAACTCCCCCGATTACATGCCCAGTGAAATGTTCCACTTCTTCCGCGCTCAACATTTTCGCTTTTACGCCAAATGTGGATTTGAATTTTTTATTATCAATTTTTGCATCGCCTGCTGCCACGACGAGAAAAGCATTGCCTTCCTTATCTTTGAATGACAACGTTTTGGCAATCCTTGCAGGAATAACGTTCAATGCGGCCGCAGCCTGGTCCACCGTTGCACTGATTTGATCATATTCCAATATATCTTGTTCACGGTTAAACTTTTTCAAATGTTCTTTGACACTTTGAAGTGACATGCCACCCATCCTCCAATCCCTATTAAACATATTTAAATGATTTATTGTTGGATAAAATAAAAGACTAGTGGGACTAGTCTTCCAATATCATTAAATTTTATACTTTTTCAGCCAAAATTTCCATTAATTTTCTTGCCGTTTGTTCTTTTCCTTGAACTTCAATGAGGTCCCCATCGGAAGGGACGATATAATGCTGGACATCGCCGTATAAGGATTGGGAACTATTTGCCACCATGAAGTCCGCTTGGGATTCTTTCATCCGCAGTTTTGCCCGTTGTATCAAATAGCCGACATCCTCCGTTGCTTCCAGTTTAAAACCGACCAAGAGCACTTCCGGATCCCAGCCTTTAATTTTCCCTAAAATTTTAGGCGCTTTTTTAAAATGGATGATCGGAGGTTCATCGGAAGGCATTTTTCCTTTTTCCGTCAATAAATTCCCGCTTTGATCATAAACCTTGTCCACAATCCAATCAGAACCTGCTGCTGCCATAATCACGATATCGATTTTTTCCTTTTGGAGAATTTCTTTCATTTTTTCCCCCAAATCTTCAATACCTTCAAAACATACTAAACGCATGGATTCTTTATGTTCAGGAAGCTTTGTGAAATAGCCGTGCAAATAGATCACATCCGCTCCCATGGAATATGCCGTTTCAGCCAAAAAGCAGCCCATCGTTCCTTTTGAAAGATTGGTATGTCCGCGGACCCGATCCCATTTTTCGAGGGTTCCTCCGCTTGTAATGAGCACTTTTTTTCCATTCAATGTCTTCACAGCTATCACCTATCATTTTATCTGTCGTTATAGCTTAAGTTTACTGAACTTTATATCAATTTTCATTATTAAAATCGAAAATTTTCTATTTTAAAAAACAATTTCACCAAAAGAATCAATGATAATTAAAAAGCAGCCCCTGTTCGGAAGCTGCTCAGCTATGGTAACCAACCGTGTAAATTAATGCCCACGCAATATGCTTTAGTAGAAATCCACTGTATCATATCCGCGAGTATTAATATTACATTGATAATGGTATCATTATTTTATCAAAAAATCAAACAGAAAGGGTACTAAAGTTCTATTTTAATCTTTCTCTTGCATTTTCAATAACTCGTTTCCCAAAAATTTTAATTGCTCCCCCACACTGCATTGTTCTATACAAAAGCGGTGGGCTCCCGCTTTTCCCCGGGTCTGCCGCAATTCTTTTTTGATGGGACAATCTATACAAAAGGTATCAATCAATTCATCTATATCTTTAATCACTGCACTCTTGTTCACAAAACCCGTTCCCCCTTTTATTAGTTTCTATATTTTACTATCGGGATTTTTTATTTGTCAAAGCACTTTTCATCATTTCTTCATTATAAATATGAATTATTGCGCAATAAAACAATCCACGCAAAGTATTTCACAAAATGCCGATTCAATACCCGAAATAAAAAGGGGAATAATAAAACAGAAGTCCCAAATGGATGACCACTGGAACTTCTGCAAAGAAGAGCTTATTTAGATAATGGAACCCGCCATTCCGTTTGAAGCGGAATCACTTCCCTTTCAGCGATGAGGTGAAGCGTCAATTCATCTGGAATCTCTTCCATCTCCTCAGTTGAAAGTTCAATTGCACATTTGAAGCGGCCATGCTGATCTCTTTCATCGAATACGGAATTGCCGGTGTTATTCACGGCATATACTTTTCCACTTTTATCCACAATCGCCCATAATCGCAATTCCGGCGCTTTTTGTATGGCAAAACCGGACATTTTGATTTCAACCGTCTTATGTCTTTGGACTGGCAGCCAAGATTTTTCCAATGAAATTTCCGTTTTTTCTTTAATGGAATCAATCGTTAATTCATATCCATTATAATCGAAAGTTTTCGGCAATTCCTCCGGTTTGAAAGTGATGGAAAAATCAGAAACGGTCGGGCGATAAAGTGTGTCTACCACAATAAATAACTCGTCATCGGCATTCTTTTTCGGCACAAACGAATCGATGTTATTGACCGATACTAAATCACGGGGATTTCCATCCCAAAAGCCTCTGCCGCCAATCACATTTTCCGAAACAGGGTGTCCCCGGTTCTCATCCGCATAAATGTTTTCATATCCGAGCACTTCCCCTCCGCTATTTTCAATGCGGAAACCGATCATTGGGAAATACGGGAAAAACGGATCGATGATTTCTTTGCCGAATTGTTTTTCTTTTGCCATCAATTGTTGCTGTAATCGTTTTTTAGCATCTTCCGTGTATTCCAATGTATAATCAATTTCTGTGGATGATGTCGCATATTTCACTTGATTGAAATTTATTCTTACATCTTCAATTTCAATCGATTCATTCAGTTCAACCACTTTTTGATGTCCGTATGCGGATGATAAATCGACCGGAATATCGATTTGCCAATGTCCATCTTTCCCTGCAAGATGATCGACATCTAACCGGATCATTCCCTTAGCAAAATGTTCAATATCTGCTAATGAAAGTTCGAATATCCCGTAATCATCATCATGAAGCGCCCAGCTGATCGAAATGTCTTCGATTTCTTTATTCTCTTCATCCAATAATTTTATGGATTCAGGTCCAAAGTCGATAAATGGATTCAACGTTTTCCCTTGATCGTTTGTCACACGATATGAAAGGGCGATTCTTGTAGTATCCGCGATTAAATCTTCCACTTCCAATGTAATCCCTGCATCGGTTACAGATTGATTAACCGGTGTGGCAATATCGGTATCAGCAGCCATCCGCAACCCTTCATCCACACTGTCGCTCGTAAAGATTCCCCCTACAAGTTTGGCAAACCCTGGATTCACTGACAGCAAAATTCCCCCTGCAATGAGTGCGCTTGCCGCCGTACCAAGTATCCATGGTAAACGACGTTTCTTTTTCGATTTATACGGTTCCAACTGGTCCACGATTTTTTCTGCGAAATCTTCGGGCAGCGTTGGAAACTTTAACGTTTGTGCCAACAGTTCATTTTCTTTATTCAGAAATTCCAGTTGTTGTTGGCAATACGGACAAGAATGAAGGTGCCGTTCCAGAATTGCTTTTTCATCCTCATCAAGAATCCCTTCAACGTAATCGAGCAGTTTATCCTCTTTCGGACACACCATACGAATACCCTCCTTCTTGAACATTTTTCCGCAACTTTTTCTTTGCGCGGTATAACTTATTGCGGACATCTATCAGGGAGATGCCCAATGTTTCGCTGATTTCGGCGTAACTGAGTTCGTTGGCGTAACGCAAAAGCAGAATGGTCCGTTCATCATCCGGCAATATTGAAACCATTTTCTCCAATTCCCTGCTTTTCTCGGTTTGCAATAAAACTACTTCCGGTGTTTCGTTGCTATGTAGGACCGCCTCTTCAATTTGTTCCGTCTGTGGTTGTTTTTTTCGGAGCTGATCGATACAGTGATTGATGGCAATGCGATACAGCCAACTTTTAAAGGAACCTTTTTGATCAAATTTGGGCAATCGTTCATATACTTTAAAAAATATTTCCTGCAAAAGATCTTCCGCCGTTTGCGGATTTTTTGTCATCCGTAAAATCGTGGCATAGAGAGGATTTTTATATCGGTCAATGATGTGGATATATGCCCTCTTATTCCCTGCCAAGATTTGGCGTACATAACGAACGTCCTCATCCATGTTATTCCTCCTTTTCCTCTTCACTTAATAAAACGGAATTGACGTTGAAAAAATCTCACTTGATCAAAAAATAATTATCGATGGCCAAAAAATTGAAATCCATAATCGTTCCCTTTCACTGATTTTCTATATTTGCGCTATAATAAGATTAGAAAATAATTTTATGTAAAAAATATGGGGGAAATATGTTAGAAGTCTACATCGATGGTGCCAGCAGCGGAAATCCCGGTCCGAGCGGAATCGGTTTGTTTATCAGAGGGGAAGGACATTCCATTCAAATCGGAGAGTTTATAGGCGATTCAAACAACCATATTGCGGAATTTATCGCCTTGATTCGCGGATTGGAAGAAGCGAAAAAACTGGGAACGTCTTTCGTCTCGATCCGTTCCGACTCGAAAATTGTGGTAAGTTCCGTTGAAAAGCAATATGTGAAAAACGAACTGTTCAAACCGTATTTGGAAACCGCATTGAAACTGATCGAAGAATTTGAGCTGTTTTTTATCAAATGGATTCCGGAACAACAAAATAAAGCGGCTGATATGCTGGCGCGCCAAGCAATCCGAAAAGGGATTTAAACAATTTAATATAAAAAATAAATGGGATTCTTCTTTATTCAAGTAAGAATCCCATTTTTATCTTCAAGCAATTTTCTTTGTTCAACTTTATTCAATAGAGCCCCGATTGCTCCGGAAAATCCGCAATCATTCAAGAAGATGGGCGTATGCTTTTTCAAAATGGTGTAATTGGCGATCACTTCTTTTAAATGGTCGTTATCCGCCAATGTGGAACCAATGTAAATGATGGTTTCGGATTTTTTCATATCCGCATATTGGATGCTTAAAGTCGTAATCACTTCCCCGACCAAAGCTTGGATGGTCGCAAGCAAGTCAGGAATCGGATACGAATTGTGATTTAATATATTCACCTTTCCAAAATTGCTTGCCGTCAAATGTCCCTCGATTGGAGGTTCCATTCCTTCGAAAATATCCTTTACAAACAAATCAATGAATTCCCGTTTCCCCTGTTTTGCGATTTTTGTAATTTCCCTGAAATCCGTAAGTCCTGTAATGATGGTGGAGAGGCCGGTTAATGTGCCGCCGCCAATGCCTGTCCCACCGACGCGCACATGATTTTCATTTTCCATATAATGAATGCTTGTGCCTGTTCCTACATTTGTAATGATGCTTTTTTGAATATTATGGCCTTCTTTTTTTAATAAGTATTTTACCCCTTTGATTGTCGCATCAAATTCCACAACATAGTCGATGGATTTATTGGTCTTCAACTTGGATAAAAGCTGTTCGGTTCTGCCGCCGGTAATTCCGATTTCCTCAATTTCAGGAAGGGATTCAATCCATTCTTTCACCAATGACAAATCTTTTGATGGGAACGCTTTAAAATGGAATTCATTATGATCGTCCAAGAATGCTACTTTCGTTAAAGTGCCGCCTGCATCAATTCCTATTGTATTCCTCATAGACTTTCTCCTTTATTGATTCCCTCTCTACACTTTAACTGGATTAATTTTTTATTGCAATATTTTTTTACAATTTTATTAAAATTCAAAACAAAAAAGAATGATAGTAAAATTATATAATTTTTGTGGATAAAATTAAACTTTTACCCCTTCTCTTGCAAACAAATTTCTTCTTTTGAATTCTTTGATTAGTCTGTGCTTATATCTGAATAATAATTTACATAAAGATTTTTCATATGTATCCAATGGCTGCCCATTGATTGTAAACTGGCTCAACGCCTCGGCATCCATCAACAAATTTTGCAATGTCATCACTTCCGTTTTCGGCATGACACATTGATGCAGGCGGTTGATGCGGGAAATTTGTTTTAAACCGGAACGGGTGATCAACACTTTATTTTCAATATCTTCGGCCACTTTCCGTAAATATTCGGCCAACTCTGCGTTTGGCAGAACTTCAACATAATCCGTCTTGATAACACTGCCGTCTTCTTGAACGAATTCCCGTTCTTTTTTTATATACGATAAAGACTTATGAATGGTATCCATTGAATGGATGTGGATTTTTGAAGGGAAAATTTCACCGGTGATATATGTTAAATATACCTCGGCTGCATTCTCGCCGTGATGGACCTCACTCAAATATACAGCAAATTGGTTCGTCTTTTGTCTTTCAATGACTTTATGGCCGTCTACAGATTTAAAAATTTGAAATAATGTCTTTGCATCATCCAGTGCCCGGTGCTGTTGAACCGAAACGATATCGAATTTTTCCATCAATTCGTTCAAACTCGGTTGCACCTTGATTTGATTCTCAATCATATATTTTTGTTGAAAATCGACCATTGGATATATAAAACGCCGTTGGATTCGATTGCGGAAAAGTTCCTCTTCTAAAATTTTCCTGTCAAATTCGCCAAAGGTAACGAAGATGGCATTCCCTTGGCACCATTCCTTGAACCGGTTGATGACTTGTTTGAAGGAAGGGGCCGATAATAAATCTTCCGTTTGGATGCCTGTTAATTGCTGTATTTTATTGCTCAATTTTTTTAATTTATACGGCTGAATCAATTCCGAGAAAAACTCAACCTCATCATTCGGCAGCCATTTCACCGCCCCTATTTCAATGATGTGCTGTTTTCCGCGGACTAAAGCCGCCTCAATATCCAAAAAAATATAAGTTTCCTTTCTCACAAGTGAATCCACCTTTTTTCTATCAATCTATCCCCTCCCATTGTATCGGAAAGTTGAAAGAAAAACACGCAAATTTACACAAAAATATTTCCGGTGTTTATTAATCAAAGGATGAAAATAATAACTTTTTCTTGTCCATAATAATTTCAGAGGTTTTGTTTTTCTTTTTGAAAAAATTAATGTAGGATAAATAGAAAGGGTAATGATCGGAGGATTATTTGTCATATGAACATGAAAGCACTCGAAAAAGATGCCATGAGAGTACTGAAAGAAACGAGTCGCACCTTTTATATACCGATTACTTTTTTAAAGAAAGATTTGAAAACGGCTGTGGCGAATGCTTATTTGATTATGCGCGCTTTGGATGAAATTGAAGACAACGAGCATCCGGAGGTGACAAACGAAACGAAACATTTTCTTTTAATGGAAGTAAGCGGGTTGTTAAAGGAAGAACCTTTTGATAATGAATGTTATTTGCAACTATTGGAGCCTGTGAAGCAGTACATGCCTGAAGTGACGATGCGCATGAATGACTGGATTTCTTTATTGCCCGCGGGATCCGAAAAAATCGTCTGTGATGCCGCCAGCGAAATGGCCTTTGGTATGGCGAAATGGGCAAAAGCCAACTGGCAAGTCCGGACAAAGGAAGATTTGGACGATTATACATATTACGTTGCAGGACTTGTCGGTGTCATGCTTTCAGATTTATGGGAATGGGACAGTCAAGTCAAAACGGACCGCGATTTGGCAATCGGATACGGCAGGGGCTTGCAAGCGGTCAATATTTTGCGCAATCAACACGAAGATATGGAAACACGCGGCGTAAGCTTCATCCCCCAAGGATGGACGAGGGAAGATTTATTCCGATATACCGAGGAAAATTTGCAAAAAGCCGATCAATATATGGATGATATATCGAAACGTTCCATTCTGTTGTTCTGCCGCTTACCTCTTGCCCTTGCCCATAAAACATTGGATGCTTTGAAAAATGGCAAGGAAAAAGTGAGCCGCAGCGAAGTGGAAGAAACGGTAAAAGAAATTTTGGCAGAATGAAAATACGGCTTATCCTTAAGTGAAATGCTGATTTACACTTGAGGATAAGCCGAAATTTTTTAGCGGAATCTTCGACAATCCTACTGGCGGAATGTCCATCCCTGATTGGATTTCCCGCTTTACACCCGTTTTCAAAAAAGAGAATGAGTGAATGAAAAATGACCCATTCATCATTCCCTCTTCTTCCAAACTATTGCATCATCTTTCGCAGGCGTAATTGTCATGGTCCCGGTCGAATTTGCTCTGATAAGCAGGATGACCTGCCGGAACACCATCCGGATAAACTTTTCTCAATTCGGTACAGTTTTTGAAATTTTCTGTTCCCCCAGATGTTGCGCCTCTATCCGACTTCTGTTCAGATGTTCCGCTTGATGAACCGGAAGACGATGTTGAAGAGCCACCCGATTGCTTATCAAAGTCCCCCTTCGTCGTCCCTTCCGGACCATAAGACCATAACCCCGTTCCCTTTTCCCGCGCTTCTCTGGCGAATTTTCTAAAATATTCGGCATAGGTTACATCAGGCGGATAAGTGGATGGTTCTGCATAGCCATTTAATACAAGATCCGCATTAAACATTTTTGTCCGGATTTCATTTTCATCCATCAAATCGGTCGGAATGTCCAACCAAACGATTCTCAAAAGCCTGCCATATCTGTCCGTTTCTGAAACGTCTTTTTGCAAGTATACTTTTTTCCCTTCCAATTTTGATTTCGTATAATTGCTCGCTTCTTTCCCGTAAGGTTCCGTACGGGTAGTGGATTCAGGGGTGTTGACGCCTATTAATCGAACTTTGCTGCCATCAGAAAGTTCGATTGTATCTCCATCTACCACCCGTGATACGGTAGCCGCTGCTAGACCCAAGTTTTGCAAAAGCTTTTCCTTATCCTGTCCAACTGTCCCCTTCTCATCCTCTTTATTCACTTTTTGTTCTTCCGGAAGTGTTTCCTTTTCTTCCTTATGGTTTTCAAGTTCCACATCTTCCGGTTTTTCAGTGTTCCTTTCTTCGGAAGCCACGTCTGTCTTAACGGTTTCTTCTTGTCCATCCATATTGGCCAGCCCTATCATTGCAACAGCCAATCCAATAATGAAGATAACGGGAGGCATTTTTGAATGAACTTTTAATTGTTTGTTCACCTTCCATTCATAAAGCCCCCAAACGGCAATTCCTAATCCGATCGCCAATACCGGTTGGATCAATGACAGCAGCAAAGCTATAATTGCCAAAAAAAACCAGATCCACTTTTTCATACATTCAATTCCTCCACAAACTGAAAGCCCTTCGTTTTTAAAAACCGCATATGATGCGGGAATTTTTCAATGGTCTCTGAACAATCGATATCGGTAAAATCCAAGTGTCGGAATTCATTTCCAGGGAAAAAGACAGATAAAATGCATCCATATGTCTTGGATTCCTCCGAAAGGGACTCATCGTATACATGGATCAACACTTCATCGACCGGCAATAAATGAAAAAACTCTCTGGCGATTTTTAATGTACAACTGCATACATAATCTTGATATAGTTGAAGATATTTTCCCTTTGCCATTTTCCGTTCAGAGAGCTTCCCCGTTTTTGTTAAAGACAGAACATTGACGGGAACAACCGTACGATTTAATATATCCAATTTCACAACAGCACGAAGACCTTCAAATTCAAACCGGACTTTGCTTCCGAGTTCCTCAATCTCTTCAAAAGGAGCATATTTGGTGATGACGGCCTGCCAAGCATCCTTTTGATGCTCCAGAACTTTTTCCGCCAATCTTTTGTCATTCTCCCAAGTTTTATATATCTTTTCATCTTCCAATTTGGCAAGTTCGATATCTGCCAAAATGGCTTTCTTCCGCGCTTCCACCCTATTGAACAATTTATCCCTCCAAGAAGGCGAAAACTGATCCGCCTTCTGTTTCAATGCTTTTACCGTAGGGCCCTCTTCGCTATGAATGTCAAAGGGAGGGTTGGAAGATGCAATTTCATGCCAATTGATCGGGGAAGAAACGCGTTCATGGAGATTCGTCAGGGATTGAATAAGCGTTTCATACATGCCGACTATCTCTTTCGCTTTCTCCTGTTCTTGAAGTTTTTGTTGTTCTTTTAAAATTTTTTGGTAGTTTGTCCGGGATGTTTTGGAACGGGAAGTGAGTTGTTTTTGATAAGACAAGCCGCTTCCGGGGATTCCCGCACTAAACGTTGTCCCGCGGCTGCTCGAACTAATCCTCGCCCCTTTCCCGCCGACAGAAACGCCGACACCCTTTTTCCCGACATTTAACCTCACACCTGGAGCCAATTTAATACTTTTTCGGAATCGAAATCCCATAATTGCCATCACTCCTGAAACTGTTTGCATGCATAAAATTCTTTCGTTACCGCAATGTTTTATTTAAATATGAGTCCCTCTGTTCTTGCGGAACCATATTGCCGCCTGTCCCCCACAAAATGTGGGTGGCTTGATCGAAACGCTCGATCAATCCCTGTTCCTTCAAATAGTCTTTGCCTTCCTTCAACAATTGAATAGGTCCGAATACACTTGCATGGCTCGAAGGTTCCATAAAAATCCCCTCTCTCCGGACCATTTCCTTCAAACTTTCAAATAAAAATGCATCTTCCACTGTATAACATCCGCTTAAAATCGGTTCCATCAATTTCCCGACAAACTTCGATGGACGGCCAACCGCCAACCCGTCCGCTTCCGTACGGTTCGTTAATCCGATGTCATCAACGGATATTTGGTCATGCAACCCTGTCATCATCCCTAACAGCATGCATGGAGACTCGGTCGGTTCCCCAAAGAAAATATGGACATGTTCTTTATACAAAGCTTTTAATCCATATGCCACTCCCCCAGGTCCGCCGCCGACTCCGCAAGGCAAATAGACAAATAAAGGATGCTCTTGATCTACCGGGATTTTTAAATCCTCCAGCTGTTTTTTCAATCGAAGGGCGGCCACAGCATATCCGCTGAACAAATCGATGGAGTTTTCATCATCCACAAAATGGCACATCGGATCTTTTTCGGCCTGCTTTCTTCCTTCTTCCACGGCCAAACTATAATCGGACTCATATTCAATCACTTGGACACCCTTTTCCCGAAGCAAATTCTTTTTCCATTCTTTTGCGTCCTTGGACATATGCACAGTCACTTGAAAACCCAATTTTGCGGCCATGATTCCAATGCTTAACCCTAAATTGCCCGTTGATCCGACCGCAATTTTATATCGGCTGAAAAGCTTCTGAAACTCTTCGCCGGCAAATTGGGAGTAATCGTCCGTTTCTTTTATGATTCCGTGTTGGATGGCGCATTGTTCCGCAAATTTCAATACTTCATAAATGCCCCCGCGCGCTTTGATTGAACCGGAAACCGCCAATTCATGATCGCATTTTAATAGAAGCTTGCCCAAAAGCTTCTTATTTGCATTCTTCTCAATAAATGGCTTCATATTCGGTATTTCAATTATTTTTGATTCAATGATCCCTTGTAATTTTTGAGTTTCGGGAAACACTACCTGTATATATCGGCTGAATCTTTTCAGGCGTTTTTCCGCTTCAAGAACATGCTGAAAAGTAAAGGAATGATTTTGTGGCAATTGATCCGTTTTGTTCGGGTTTATCCATAATACAGGTTGAGATTTTTTCATTTTGTCCAACATCAACTGTTCATTTTCCGAAAGATTGCGTGGTAAGTCAGGCATTTTCATCCTCCTTTTTCGCCAAAAGCGCCCGTTCACAAATTTGTCGAAATTTTATTTCAAAGTCCAAATTATTTTTCTCTGTTCGTTTTTTGGGTCCCTTCGTTTTTCCGCCCGAACGACGAAATTTTGCATTTTCATGCCTAAAAAAGAGCATTTGATCAATGTTTTCATCTGTAAATTCTTTTCCATTTTGGTTTAAAACAAAGGCACCTTTTGCCAAACACATGGCAGCCAAACCGTAATCTTGTGTGATCACAATATCGTATTTTGAAACCGCATTCACTATCGCAAAATCAACGGAATCCCGCCCTTCCGATACTTGAATTGTTATTGCATTCTCCATTTCTATTTGATGGGAAGTATCGCAAAACAAGAATGGTTTTATCTCATATTGAGATGAAACAAACACAGCAATATCAAGGACTGGGCAGGCATCGGCATCAATTAGAACGGAAATTATACACACCATCCCCTTTACTAATATTTGGAAATAAATATTATTTAAATATAATTTTATTTTACATAATTTAACATTTTATTTTCCTTAGTACAAAAAATGGTGATTGAATTGTTTGAAAAATCGTAATAACATTTTCTCATAAGATTTCTAAGGGGGAAAACAAACAATGACAACAACTGTAAAAAATAAAGCGAATGCAAAAGAGTACATCGATTCTGTTTATAACCAACTCAAAAATAAATATGATTATCAACCAGAGTTTTTGCAAGCAGTAGAAGAAGTATTCTCCACATTGGTTCCGGTATTTGAACAACATCCTGAATACATCGAACACAACATCCTTTCAAGAATCGTTGAACCGGATCGCATTATCAGCTTCCGCGTAACTTGGCAAGATGATCAAAACCGTGTTCATGTAAACAAAGGTTATCGTGTTCAATTCAATAATGTAATTGGACCATACAAAGGCGGACTCCGTTTCCATCCATCCGTAAACGAATCCATCATGAAATTCTTAGCCTTTGAACAAATTTTCAAAAACGCATTGACAGGACAGCCAATCGGTGGTGCAAAAGGCGGTTCCGACTTTGACCCTAAAGGAAAATCCGATGCGGAAATTATGCGTTTCTGCCAAGCATTTATGACTGAATTATACCGTCATATCGGTCCTGATGTCGATGTTCCTGCCGGAGATATCGGTGTAGGTGCACGCGAAATCGGTTATTTATGGGGCCAATACAAACGCATCAAAGCAATGCACGAAGCAGGTGTGTTAACTGGTAAACAACCTGGTTACGGCGGTTCTTTAGCTCGTAAAGAGGCGACTGGCTACGGTTTAGTATACTTCGTGGAAGAAATGTTGCGCGACCAAAACGAATCATTCTTAGACAAAACAGTTGTTGTTTCCGGTTCTGGTAACGTTGCAATCTACGCTATCGAAAAAGCCCAACATTTCGGAGCAAAAGTTGTTGCATGTTCTGATTCCAACGGTTACATTTACGATCCAGAAGGCATCGATTTGAATGCAGTCAAAGAAATTAAAGAAGTAAAAGGCGAACGTATTAAAAAATATCTTGAATATCGTCCAAACGCAACTTATACAGAAGGCTGCAAAGGCATTTGGACAATTCCTTGCGATATCGCATTGCCTTGTGCAACTCAAAATGAAATCGACGGCGAATCTGCAAAAACTTTGATCGCTAATGGCGTAAAAGTGGTTGCAGAAGGGGCAAACATGCCTTCAACTCCGGAAGCCATCAATGAATATTTGGCAAATGGTGTATTATTCGGACCTGCAAAAGCTGCCAACGCGGGCGGTGTTGCAACTTCCGCTTTAGAAATGGCGCAAAACTCCAGCCGCACTTACTGGTCTTTTGATAAAGTGGATGCAAAACTCCATGATATTATGAAAGAAATCTACAGAACAAGCAAAGAATGCGCTGAAAAATACGGTTCTCCAGGCAATTTAATGGTTGGTGCAAATATCGCGGGATTCATTAAAGTCGCAAACGGTATGGTTGCTGAAGGGGTATATTAATCGCTTCAAAAAATAGGGGAATTTATTTAAAAAAGGGGTTAAAATATATAACATTTTTTGAGCCAATTGTTGTGATTTTTATCACAGCAATTAGCTTTTTTTGCCTATTGATACATAAATATGGAATATGTTTTACTTTAAATTGGGAGAATATTAAGGAGGTTTTTTAATGAGCGAAAACGAATCTTACCAGCAAGAACAAGAACAAGAAAAAATCAATCCGTTATTGACCATTTGGTTGCATCCGAAACGGACAGCACGTTATGTATTAGAGTATAAAAAATTCCCATTCGTGATTTCACTCTTATCCATCGGTTATATTGGAAGCCTTTTTTCAGGATATATTGACATGGGATTGTATCCGGATTTCCCCCTTTGGGCAATCGTTTTACTCACCATCATTCTTTCCCCGATCGTTGGCATAATCAGCAATGCTTTTTCCGCATTAGGAGTATGGCTCATCGGAAAACTGTTTTCAGGCCAAGGTACTTATGAACAAATATTTAAAGCGTCTTCCCTTACCGCATGGCCATTCATCGTGTTGATTCCGATTTATCTGCTTTGGATGATCATCGATCCGGAAAGTTTATTCAATATGAGCGATCAATTTGGAGCCTTCTCGATCATTGGTTTACTGTTCACCGTTGCCGTCAGCATCTGGTCGATTGTCATCATGATTGCGGCAATCGCTGAAGCGCATCAGTTTTCCAATTGGAAATCTTTCTTCACTGCATTGATATTCATTATTATTTTAACAATCATATTCGTCATCATCGGACTCATTATCGGTGTAATCATCATGTTCTTAGGAATCGCATACTTTTTCTGATCATTGACAAAAGGCTTGGAGTTGAAAAGATACGGAAGCATTTCCTTTTCAATTCCAAGCCGTATTTATATTAATCCCAAAATGTTCAGAATATTTCGAAAGGATTAAATATAATCATCCCTTCGCAAATCATTAAATGACATTTGCTTGTTGATTGCTGTAGAGCTTCGATACACCGGATTCGATTGCCGCATTTGCCACGGCCTTGGCAACAGCCGGTACGACCCTTTCATCCAATGGTTTCGGAATCACATAATCTTCCCTTAATTCACTTTCCTCAACAAGGGATGCAATGGCACGGGCAGCAGCCATTTTCATTTCTTCGTTAATCTCCGAAGCCAACACATCCAATGCTCCTCTGAATATACCAGGGAACGCAAGCACGTTATTAACCTGGTTCGGATAGTCTGAACGTCCTGTACCGATGATTCGCACTCCCCAACGCTGCGCATTCTCATATGTGATTTCCGGATGTGGATTTGCCAATGCAAAAACAATCGGATCCCGTTTCATGGAATCGATATGGGCTTTCGTCAAAATGTTGGCAACGGAAACGCCGATGAATATATCCGCACCGACAATGGCATCATCCAATGTCCCTTTCAATTTTTCCGGATTTGAAATCCTTGCGATTTCTTCCTTCACCGGATTCATGGAAGCGCGGCCTTCATAAAGGATTCCTTTTGAATCACAAACGACAATATTTTCATAGCCGAAATTCTTCAACAGTTTCAATGTGGCGATCCCAGCCGCACCTGCACCGTTAATGACGATTTTTACCTCTCTTTTCCGTTTTCCAACAATTTTTAAAGCATTTTCCAATCCTGCTGCAACTACAATTGCCGTTCCGTGTTGATCGTCGTGGAAAACCGGAATATTGCATTCCGCTTTAAGGCGTTCTTCTATTTCAAAACAGCGGGGAGCTGCAATATCTTCCAAATTGATCGCGCCAAATGTAGGCTCCATTGCTTTCACTGTTCTGACGATCTCATCCACATCTTTTGTATTTAATGTGATTGGCACCGCATCCACATTTGCAAACCGCTTCAACAATAACGCCTTACCTTCCATTACGGGAAGTGCCGCTTCCGGACCAATATCCCCCAACCCTAACACGGCAGTTCCATCAGATACAACCGCCACCAAATTTCCTTTCATTGTATAATCATATACTCGCATTGGATTTTTTTCGATTTCCTGACAAGGTGCAGCAACTCCAGGAGAATAGGCCAAACTTAAATCCCGCGCATCATTTACGGGCACTTTTGAAATAATCTCCATTTTCCCCTTAAATCGCTGATGCATTTCCAAAGATTGTTTCATTAAATCCATTCTTATTCATCCCCTCAACCACTTTTTAAAATATTGTTTTTTGTATAATATTACTTTACCCAATTGAAGTCAATAACATTTTTTGTAAATCATCGAAAAAATATTGATATTCAAAGGTTTTTAAAGCGCTTTCATGATTTTTAAACGGCTTCACTCTCTATAAAAACCGGGATTTTTTATTATATTGATATAATAAATAACTCACTTTTCACAATAGAAACCTTGATTTCACAAGCTTTTTATTGTGAAAAGGAAAACACACTATTTTACTTGGTCAAATATGATAGTTTTCACATACTTCAATTAATAAAAAAATGAAGTTGTCACAAAATTTTCATAATTTCAACAAAAAAAATAAGAGACACCCCAAATGATTTGAAGTGTCCCATTCATGATTGGTAACCCGATGTATCTAATTAATTCCCTGCAAGTTCCTCGATAAAGTCGTATGGCACGTATGTTTTACGTGGCTCCAACAGTGCAGGCGCCTTGGCGAACTGCTTCGTTGTTTGGTTTTGGATGTAGCTTGTTTTGCCTCTCGTAATGATATAGAAAACGCAGCCCTTGGATACAACCGCTCCATTCCCAGTGGAATCCACCCTGTATCCAAGCTGTTCGGCTATCAATCTTAACGGCACCATTTTCACATTGTTGATATAATAGTGATCCTGTTCCGCAATTTTATATGCTTTCTCTATATTTGATGCTTGTTGCCCATTCTCATCCCGTTCCAACACGATGACCTTTGACGGGCCTGTTTGTGCCGGATAGGATTCAAGCACAACTTCATAGAAAATCAGTACTTCCTTATCGATCACCGAGTCTTTCTTTAATTTTTTGCCGGATAAATTGATAATTTCCGTTTTTTCATCAAAGTGAATGTACAAATCTTTGGCCGCATTTAAAAACTTTTGGTCGAATTTGTCCAACTGAACCGTGCCCGGATTGTCCGTATTAACAATGACCACATCCGGCGAATATTGAGGCGGATAAATCATGATCATCGGCTTTGTACCATCGACAAAGGCGGTTATCTTCATGCCCTCTTTCAATTCAACCGCATTTCCGGCATTATCAAATACCAAAGTTTCATCATCGAAGTAAAAACCAAAAGGATTTTGTTCCGAATCAATTGTGGCAAAGAATTGGCCGTTCTCTTGTTTCGAGATTTTACTGATTGTTCCGCTCACCTGAAAATAGTTGAATTGAACCTCCGCCTTTTTTTCCACAGTCTCGTTGGGAGCGTTTTCTTGCGCTTGTACGCGCGCGTCCGGGAGCACTGCAAAGCTGCCGAGCAATGCCAATGCACAAAGAGTTGACAAGGTTTTTTTCATGCTTTCTCTCCTTTCTTTTTTGTTTTCGTTCAATTAGTCGAATGGAAGCGGAAAAGGTTACAAAGTTCCCCAAAATTTTCTTTTTCCGGTTGTTTTTCAAAATAAAAAGAGGCTGGGACAAAACCCTCCTCTAAAATGGAAACAGCCCATGAAATGTTGGAATGAAATTTCATGGGCTATTACTATTTTTTTAATAAAAATAAGGACATCTTCTGATAAAATTTAAGTATCTACCCCAAAAAATTTTATCAAAGGAAGTGTCCTTATGTTCAAATATTATAACATGAATCAATTAGTTTTGCCTCTAGATTTAGAAATAAAATTACAAGAAAATGATATTGCTTTCCACATTCACCATTTAGTTGAAAGTATCCCCGATGAAGCCTTTCAGCCGTTTCTTCGAAATACAGGTTGTCCTGCTTATCATCCACGCATGATGCTAAAAATGATTTTGTGTGCTTATTCCCAATCAGTCTTTTCAGGTCGGAAAATGGAAGCCCTTTTAAAGGACAGTATTCGGATGATGTGGTTGGCACAAGGCTATGAACCAAGTTATCGGACAATCAATCGTTTTC